>JAZNOI010000098.1:0-6230 GCA_045580755.1 Eubacteriales bacterium
ATATAGGTTTTCGCCTATATACCTTCATTTTTTGCTTTTTGGCAGAACGCGATCACATTCTGTCTGTCATTATAAAACTCTCGGAATTTATTTCCCCGTCGTCTCTGACGGTTCTGAAATAATAACCGCCTTCGCCGTCTTCTCCGCGATATACCTTGACCGAACATCCGAGCGGGGCTTCCGCGCGGTAGTTTATGACCGCCGTTATAACTCGCTCGTACTTATTGTTGGGAAGATAATTGCAGAACACGTCGAGATAGTTGGCATTATTCATGTGCATATTAACGTCAGTCTCGCTGTAGTTTACAGTATACTCACCGCGAAGACCGAGGTCAATGCCCTCCGGAATCTTAAATCTTGCGGGAAGGTCAAGCTCGAGCATAGTCGGCTCGGTGTCAAAACCGAATTCGACCTCGTTTACTCTGCAGAACTTCTTATCGTTGATCTTCACGAGAGCGAACACCGCCACCATTTCCGCAACAAGTTCGTCGTCCTTGTATACACGCGAACAACGGTAAAAGCTTACGCCGCTGCTCTCGCACGCCCACGTTTCAACCTTAATTTTATCAAACGCGCGAAGCTCTCGGTAAAAACCGAGGCTTACTTTGCTGAGAATGAACGCTTTATTGTCGGCGCGAAGCTGTTCGTTGGACGGACCGTATTTCAACATTTGCAAGCCCGCCGTTTCGTGCATATAGCGCAAAACAGCCGATGGCTTAGCGTTACCGTTGAAATCACATTCGTGACTGTTTATTCTGTATTCTTCAGTGTGGATCATAAAACGAAATTCGACACCTGATCTAATTACATCTTGCCGTTGGATCCGAGAACGTTGAGGATCTTGTGAGCAACCATCTTACGAACTTCTTCTCTGCCCACCTTGAGGTATTCTCTGGGGTCGAATGCAGAAGGATTATCCGTAAATACTCTGCGGATACCTGCAGTCATTGCAAGTCTGATGTCAGAGTCGATGTTGATCTTACAAACTGCCATACCTGCAGCTTTTCTGAGCTGTTCTTCGGGAATACCGATAGCATCAGGCATCTTACCGCCCTTTGCATTGATCTCTTCAACAGCCTCCTGAGATACGGAAGAAGCACCGTGAAGAACGATCGGGAATCCGGGAAGTCTCTTTTCAACTTCTTCGAGAATGTCGAAGCGGAGCGGAGGGGGAACGAGGATACCCTTTTCATTTCTCGTGCACTGTGCGGGTGTGAACTTGTATGCGCCGTGGCTGGTTCCGATTGCGATCGCAAGGGAGTCAACGCCCGTACGGCTTACAAATTCTTCAACTTCTTCGGGACGTGTGTAGGAAGAATCTTCTGCGGAAACCTTTACGTCGTCTTCAACGCCTGCAAGTCTTCCGAGCTCACCTTCAACAACGCATCCGTGTGCGTGAGCGTATTCAACTACCTTTTTGGTAACTGCGATATTGTCCTCGAACGAGTGGTGAGAACCGTCGATCATAACGGATGTGAAACCACCGTCGATACAAGCTTTACAAATTTCAAAATCAGCGCCGTGGTCAAGGTGAAGGGCGATGTCAATACCGGTATCCTTGATTGCAGCCTGAGCCAAAGCCATAAGATATTCGTGCTTTGCATATTTTCTTGCGCCTGCGGAAACCTGGAGAACTACGGGAGAGTTGAGCTCCTGTGCAGCCTCTGTGATTGCCTGAACGATCTCCATGTTGTTGATGTTAAAAGCACCGATAGCGTAGCCGCCTTCATAAGCCTTTTTAAACATCTCTTTGGTTGTAACTAATGCCATGTTTAACACTCCTTGTATAATAAATAATTATTTTACTCTTATCCAATTTATTTTAGCCGATTTTGCCTCTTAAATCAAGGGTTTTTTCAATAATTACACAAAAAATCTTGATTTTACCGACAAAAAACGGTCTGCGCCAAAGCGCAGACCGCATTTTTTGTGATCATTCTTTTCCGTTAAGCCTGTCAAGCCAGATAAGTCCCATATCCATAGCATCGAAAAGTCCGTTTTTATCGAACTGTTTTACAACTCTTTCGTGCGGAGGAAGTGACGTGTCGGTGCTAAGCACCTGCAAGATGATCTTGTCGGGAACCTCGGTCTCCTTACCGGATTCATCTTTAACCTTTTTGTTACTCAACACCATCATAAAAAGTACGTATTTATCTGACATACTGCCGTAGCAGAACGTATTTCCCTCTCTCAAAAGAGGCTTGCCTCTGAAAACGAGGTTTTGACCCTCAACGTATTTTTCTTCGCTCATATTTTCGCCTCCGTATGTTAATCTTCTTTCGGTAAACTATATAATACTACAAATAACCGCCGATGTCAAGGATTATAATTAATCCGCGAACACCTTGGTCATAGCTTCATCGATCTCTTTTTCGTTGAGAGCGGGCTTAAGATCGCAGGGAACGACGCCCCATACTTCTCTGTGCGTAACGGTCTCTCCGGGGAGGATATTTCCGATGTGGCCGAGTGTTTCTATCTCGAGTATAGCCTTGTTCGTATAGATCTCCGTCGAAACGTTAAAGTCGGGATACTCGCCGTTTTCATAATCGGGAGTGTAGCTTATATTCATAGCCTGACCCTTGTTGAAGCAGAAAAGTCTTCCCTCTTTATTGGTATATCCTATCTTTGCCGGAACCTGCGTGTCCGCGGGATCCTGCTGAACGGCAATATACTTTTCTCCGAGCATGATCCTCTCGTCGTTCATTCTGGTATAGGGCCAGAAAACGATCTGTCTGTCGGGCAAAAGAGCAGTAAATCTTTCGGGCTGCTTGAGTACGGCAATGCCGTTTACGTCAGTAACGGTTATGCCCCAGATACCTTTTTTGACGGTTTCTTTTCCGACGTTCGTGAGATAGTGATCAAGGGTGAGCGTCGTGTCGTCTTCTCCCATCGTTACCACCCATTTATGCTGGAGATCGTTTATTCTTTGGGGCTCGGGGATAAGGGTGACCTTTGTCCTTCCCTCTTCCTCGGATATTTCATACTGAACGGGAGTGCAGTCGGGATAGTAAGTTCTCGGCATTTCTTCGGGGCTGACCCACATTCTGTGGCCGCCGTAGGTGCGCCATTTAACGCCCTCTCCGAAAAGCGAAGAAACGTCAACGCCTCTTTCAGCATCGTTAAAAAGCAGGTTTTCCATACCCGAGCAGTTGAATTTTATAAGTCTCGGGCCAACGTCAAGCGTCAAATAAGCCTCGATCTTTCCGTTGTCAAGTCTGATACATCTTCCAAATTCTTTGTAGTTCACTATTTCGTTGATCATATCGATTTCTCCTTGTTGATAACCATTTATGAAATAATATTATTTATCGATCTTGAACGTACGGGCTTTTTTTCAAAAACTCGCCCGACGCTTGCGTTCTTTCGCACATTAAGGTGAGCAGGTTGTCCGATCTAACGGAAAACTCAGCCTGCAACAAAGCATCCCCGTCAAGCCTTTTATAATGCGAGGGCTTTGTCAAAACACTTATACTTCCCTTTTTTCGTATATCTTTCAAAAGCGCCTTCCCAACACCGTTCATACCAAGCACTTGGGTATATTTCGGCATCTTTTTAAGCATATCCGTCCGAACACCGTTCATTCCGTTAAGTATGCACCGTCTGATCCTCGCGTTCGTATACGATTTGCCCGACATTTTTTCGAGCAGCTCAGCAAGCGACGTGCTTTCTCTTGCGCATTTTATAAGTCTGTCGGCAATACCGTTCGTCATACCCTCGTATTTTTCGAGCTCCTTTGCATCGGCGTTACGGTAAAATGCAAGAACAGCCGTTTCGGCTTTTTCAAAAGAGTATCTGTCAGCTTTTTCGAAAACGGGAATAACATTTTTGGGGATAAACGAGTAATTACCGTCAGCCAAAAGTGCGCGCGCTCCCGTCGCAGAAAAGCCTTTTTCCCTTTTATATGTTACAGGAATGATTCTGCTGCCTATGTTTTTAAGCGCAGATACGTATTCAACGCCCAGAATATCGTTCGGCGTAACGGGAAATTCGTCGCCGTACATATTTTTATATACCGTTTCCCTCAGTTTTGCAAAAGGAATCTCTTTATTCTGTCCGTTTTCTCTCGCTCTTGACATTTCCTCGAGAAAAATATCGCTTTTTATCCTTTCCGACACTTTTTCGAGGGTTTCGATGCTTCCGCATTCGCTCCCGAAACACAATTCGTCAACGACCCCGAGAGATTCTGCCAGACATACTCCGCCAAAAGCGAAAAACTCAGCCGCAGAACAAGAATAAGGATAGGGAAGCTCAACAACAAGATCGGCTCCGCACTTTATCGCCGCCTCGGCTCTGACGTACTTGTCGTACGTTGCCGGCTGACCGCGCTGAACGTAACCGCCGCTCATTATGCATACGACGGCATTGTCGTCTGCGTTGTTCTTTATTCCCTTGATCTGCAGCTCATGCCCCTTGTGATAGGGGTTATATTCGCAAATAATGGCAGTTGTTTTCATAATTGTTGTAAAAAAACCTCAAAAACCGTCTTTTTAGTTTTAAAAATAGTGTTAAAACCTTGCATTTTTCAAAAATATGCTGTAAAATAAGATGATTGCAATATATTATAACATAATTTGAGAAAAATAAAAATACTTTTTCATAATTTTTTTGGAGGTTTATAGAAATGAATGTACTCGTTGTAAACGCAGGAAGTTCCTCTCTCAAGTATCAGCTTTTTGATACTGAAAAAAACGTAGTTCTCGCAAAAGGTATTTGCGAAAGAATCGGTATTGGCGGTAAGATCGAGCACAAGATCGGAAACCAGAAGTATACAGAAGAAACCGATATTCCCAACCACACGGTTGCAACACAGTTGGTTGTTAAGTATCTCACAGATGAAAAAATGGGATGCGTTAAGAGCATGGATGAGATCGAAGCTGTAGGACACAGAGTTGTTCACGGCGGCGAATATTTCTCTGAATCGATGCTTCTCACAGATGAAACTCTCGAAAAACTCGAGCTTTGCCGTGATCTTGCTCCCCTTCACACACCCGCGCACATTATGGGTATCCAGGGTTGTCTCGAGGCTATGCCCGGCAAACCTCAGGTTCTCGTATTCGACACTGCTTTCCATCAGACAATGAGCAAGCAGGCTTATATGTACGGTATTCCTTACGAAATGTATGAAAAGTACCACATTCGCCGTTACGGTGCACACGGTACTTCTCACAGATTCGTTGCTGCTGAAGCTGCAAAGCTTCTTAATAAGCCCGTCGAAGAAACAAAGATCATTACCTGCCACGTAGGTAACGGTTCTTCCATCTCGGCAGTTAAGGGCGGCAAGTGCATCGATACAAGTATGGGATTTACACCCCTTGCAGGTATTCTTATGGGTACCCGTTGCGGTGACATTGACCCTGCTATCGTTACTTACATTATGAAGGCAGAAGGCTTTACTCCCGACGAAATGAGCGACTGGATGAACAAGAAGTGCGGATTCCTCGGACTCTCCGGCATCTCTTCCGACAGCCGTGATATTGAAGCAGCTATCCTCGAAGGCAACGAAAGAGCTGAACTCGCAGCTACAACTCTTGCATACCAGGTTAAGAAATATATCGGTGCATACACTGCAGCGATGGACGGTCTCGATGCCGTTATCTTCACCGCAGGTATGGGCGAAAACAACCCCGAGCTCCGCGAAAGAGCGTGCGCTGACCTCGAAAACTTCGGCATTAAGCTCGACCTCGAACTCAATGCAAAAACTCTCCGTCAGCCTAACACCGTTCTTCTTTCCACACCCGACTCCAAGGTTAAGGTATACGTTATTCCTACAAACGAAGAACTCGTTATCGCTTCCGATACAGAAAGAATCGTTAAAGCCCTCTAATAAAAAAACCAAAAAGAGTGTGTGCTCTGCACGCACTCTTTTTTTGTTTTATTCAACAACAAACGAAGATACAGAAAAAACGTATATCGCTATAAATAACAAAAACGCTGCCGCGTTTTTTAAAGAGCACAAACAGTCAGGGCTTCGCCCCGAACCCCACAAGAGACGCGCTTTTGTAAAAGCGCCCTCTTGACTCCAGCCAAAACTTTTAATTGGACTATATTATTTTCTTCGTCCATTCGGTAACAAAAAGCCTCCCTTGTGTAAAGGGAGGTGGCTCGGCAACGCCGTGACGGAGGGATTGTAAAAACGATAAGCCTTCATGAAACAATCCCTCAGTCAGCTTCGCTGACAGCTCCCTTTACACAAGGGAGCCTTTGACACAAGTTTATATAAACGATTTAAC
>JAZNOI010000099.1:0-13730 GCA_045580755.1 Eubacteriales bacterium
CGGGGAGAAACCATCTCATACGCGAACCCCCAAACCTCATTGCATTCGGTTCGGGGAACCCCTACACGCCGAAGTTTTCTCCCCGACACCCCACATCCTTGGCTGGCGAAGAAATTATGTTTATTAAAATCGAATGTATAAGCGTGTCGCCTTTAGGCGCCGTCCCCTACGGATGAAGATTATTAAATTTTAAAAGTTTTGGCTGGAGTCAAGAGGGCGCTTTTACAAAAGCGCGCCTTTTGTGGGGTTCGGGGCAAAGCCCTGACTGTTCGTACTTCTTAAAAAAACGCGAAAGCGTTTTTGTTTTTTTAAGCGGACCGCCTTTTGACGTCGGTCCCTACAAGTAAAAAACGCGAAAGCGTTTTTGTGCTGTGGGGCAAGGCCCCGAGTCATCGTGTATATCTTCGAAAAAAACAAATGCCCCTGCCGATTCGGCAGGGGGAATAAGATTCATTTTGTCATAATCTTTGCGGCACGGATGCCGTTATATTTTCCTTTTTTGAGAACGATCTTGCCGTCGACAATTACGTATTCCAAGCCCTCGTTTGCAAGAAAAGCATTGGTGAAATCCGCTTTATCTATTATCGTGTCGGCGTTAAAAATACACAGATCGGCATCGTAGCCTTGCTCGATAACACCTTTTGTGGTTAAGCCGTAAACGGAGGCGGGCAGAGAAGTGATCTTTTTTATCATTTCGATCAAAGGAATAACTTTTTTTTCGCGTGCATATCTGCCGATCGCTCTCGGGAAAGAGCCGACCATGCGTGGATGCGCGTGTTTTTCGACGGTTCTAACTGCCGCGTCGGTGCAGATCATTGAGCGCGGGTGTTTTATAACGTATTCGACGTCCTCTTCGCACATCATAAACGTACAGATATTCGTAATGCCGTTGCCTTCTCGCATTATATCAAATACCGTATCGAATCTATCGGACTGCCCTTTCATATCAGCGATCTCATTTATGGTAAGGCCGACGTATTCGGGGTGTCCGCCGCAGGCAATCATGGTTACCCAACCGAGATCGTTGCCCCATTTTGCTTTGCCCCATTCTTTAGCCTTTTTGCACACTTCATCGTTCTTCAACAGATCGAGAACGTTCGTCGTCATGGGCGGGTGGAACTGCGAGGGGAGAAATCTTGAAGTCATAGAGGTTGCCGAGGCGATGTAGGGATACACGTCGACGTAGATATCGGCGCCTTTTTCGTTCGCCTCATCAATCATTGCGAGTGTAGTTTTTACCTTGCCCCAGTTATTCTTATCCATGGCCTTATGGTGTGAAAAAACTGCGCGGCAACCACATTCTCTTATAATCTCCAAAAACTCGTCGACGGCTTCGACAAGGTTGTCGTTTTCGTTTCTGAGGTGAGCTGTAAGAACGCCGTTATATTTAGCCACGGTCTTGCCGAGGGCAATGACCTCGTCTATATCGGCATAACAACCGGGAACGTAATACAGACCGAGAGACATACCGATCGCGCCGCTTTTCAGCGCGTCTTCGAGAAGTTCCTGCATTTTTGCAAGTTCTTCTTTTGTGGGAGCTCGCTTCTCGGAGTTCATAACTGCTTTTCTTATGGAGTTATGTCCGACGAGCAGGGAAGCGCCCGAGCCCTGTTCTATGTTTTTAACTTTGCTTAAATAATCTCCGACCGTCAGCAGAGTCGAGTCGGCATTTTTTACCGGGGCGGGAGAGCCTCCGCACTGGCCGGTGATCGAAAAAGTGATTCCTTGCTCTATCTTTTCTTTTTGGTCGGGAGCTTTTATAAACATGCGGTCGGAGTGGCTGTGCGAATCGATCCAGCCGGGAGACACGGTCAGTCCGCATACGTCGATAATTTTTTTGCCGTTTTCAAGATCTGTCGCGATCTTTGCGATCTTTCCGTCTTTGATAGCAATATCGTTTCGGTAAATGCAGTCGCTTTTGCCGTCAATAATGTTGGCGTTTTTGAGTATTAGATCGTACATATTCGTCCTTTCCCCGGAAAAACGGTATAAATATAAACTACTTTTGGTTTATATCGTCTAAGGTCTTTACAACGTCGTGCTTAATGGGCTTCCACGTTACGTGCATAAACAGCGATGCGAGGCAGATAAAGGGATAGATCATATCGTGGAGAGGCCAGGTTATCAAGTAGAACGCAAGCTTAAGCTTGTTGGGGCAGTGGATGTGCTTCCACTCGCGGAGAACTATGAAAACGCCGCCGAGCACACTTGATCCGTAGGAAACGAGCGTTCCGAACAATGCCTGAACGAATGCGGCGAGGACGGGAGACATACCGCCCGTATACCAACCGCCGATTATCCAGCCGAGGAAGAATTCAGCTATCCACACCATACGCTTGAAAAAGCTGACGGGGAAGAGATAGAAGATCATATCGAGGTTAGTGAAATTTTTTGCAATTACTTTAAGGGGAATAGCGATAAGATCGACGATGAACGAGCAAATATCCATTACGCGATCCTTCAGAAAGATGATCTTTCCCCAGAGCGAGCTTTTTGAAAACTCTCCCTTTTCGTAGTCGAAAACTTTCAGGGGGCGGATCTTGTCGCATTCTTTAAATTTGAATATTTTTACAAGACCGATGAGCATCTTTGCGCCGTAACGGAAGAAGCAAGCCATACGTCCTTTTGCCCAACGGAGACGCTGACGGAGCATAACCTTGATCTGATAGGGCTGTTCGTCGTAGAACTCAGCGGCTTCACAGTATTCGATCCTCTTGCCTTGAACGGCAAAGTCCATCGTAGCCTGGGTATCTTCGGTAAGCGTGCTGTAATGCCAGCCGTTTTTAAGCATGTCGGATGAAAGCAGGTATCCCGTGCCCGCAATATGCGTGCAGAGGTCGAGTCTTCCTCTCGGACGGTGCAGATTCATTGAGCTTCGCATAAAGTGGATCGCGTAGTGCGCCGATATCCAGTTCTGGTCGAAGTTTTTGGAGTTTCGGTAGCCGATAACTCCGTCAACTCCCGTCGCAAAAGCCTCGTTCATTCTTTCGAGATAGTCGTTTGCGACGACGTTGTCTGCGTCGAAAAAGAGGTAGCCGTCAAAACTCTGTATGCCGAAATCCTTTTCGATGTTGTCGAACAGATATTCGAGAGCCCAGCCCTTTCTTGCTTTTTCGGGGCAATGGCGTTCATATACCGTAGCTCCGTGCTCCCTTGCGATCTGAGCAGTCTTGTCGGAAGGATCGCAGTTGTCGGCAACGACGAAAACTCGGAAGTTTTCTCTCGGATACGTTTGATTATGTAAGCTGTCTACCAGGTTTCCGATAACAAGTTCCTCGTTACGTGCGGCAATAACAATGCCGTATTTTTTCGTTTTGGGAGCGGGAGAAAACTTTTTTGCTTTTACGAAAAAGCCTATCCATCTATATATTGTTTTGTACAGTGTCAGTATTGCCAGTATCGCAAACACAAGCCTGCGCGAGTCTAACCAATATTCCATAAAATACTCCTTTTGAAAGTAGTCGGGATAATGAGAAAAATAAGTCAAATTTTGACGAATACTATAATAAGAAGATTCTATCAAACAAAACCCGTTTTGTCAACACACATAGAACAAACGGTAACAAAACAAAAAGACGGCACGCATAGTACCGTCTTATTTTTATTCCAAGTTTTAGACTATTTCGCTTATGTAAGATATGTATTCGAGTGAAGACAATGCCTCGATGATAGATTCGTGGGATTTGTATTTGCGCAAGTTCTCTTTGGTTATCGTTATCGAGATCGAGTAAACGCTGAGACCCGAGTTGATATAGGCGGGGTTGGCTTCGATATCGTCTATATAAAGACCGATCTTTCTGATCGTTGTAAGAAAATCCTGAAGGTCACTCTTGTTTTTGAGCTCGAGGTGGATCTCAAAGTGATTGGATCTGTTTTTGAGGTATGCTTCCATCTTCGGAAGGATGGACAAACAGCAGAACAAAAGCAGATATGCCACCAGCCCGATCGTGTAAAAGCCTGCACCGAACGCCAAGCCGATGAAGCTTGTCGACCAGAGAGCAACGGCGGTCGTAAGACCTTTGATCTGGTTTTTTGAGCTGTAAAGAAGGGAATTCGAGCTGATTATTGCGATGCCGACAACGGTTGCGGCGGAAAGCCATATACCCGAACCGTTAAATGATTCGGACGATCCGCAGTAGGTATCGAGGATCATGGCAGTCGACGAGGCGAGCGCAACGAGAATAAAGGTACGCAAACCTGCCGAATGACGTTTTCTTGCTCTTTCGCAACCGATGGTTGCCGCAAGTACAAATGCTATTACGATGCGAAGTGCTGCCGAATATACGTTGAGTTCGATTGCCCAGTTGCCGAGCAACGTAGCGATGGGATCATTCATAATAATTATCTCCTTTTTATCTCCTGTTCAAAAATCTTCCGCGATTAAATATTTCAAACGATTCTTCGAGCTGCTCGTCTGCGGCTTCGGTAAAAGCTCTTTCGTTTTCCGACTGAGCCGAGTGCTCTTTTGAAATTTCCTGGTGGATCTGTTGCAGCTGTTCTACTAAAATATCGATCTGCGATTTCGGGTTTCCGTTTTCGTCAACCTTCTCGACGTTCGTGATCTCGTCGAGGTTATCGGAGTACGCTCCGGATTTGTACAGAGCAAGTTTTGCAAGAACGGGACCGACCAGTTCGTACATAATGCCTGCCGAGAGTATGACCGTCTGAATGTTTGCACCGAGCTCGCCGCCGAGGGTTCGTGAACACAGTGCTGCAAGAGGGATCGCAACACCCGCCTGAGGAATAAGTGCAAGGCCTAAGTAATTTCGCGTTTTTGGTGCTTTTTTTGTTATGATCGAACCGAAAAACGCACCCGCGTATTTTCCCGCGATTCTTATTGCAAAATACAAAATGCTTATGACGAAAAGCGATACGCCGCCGTTTCCGCCGTCAGACATAAGAGCACTCAGGTCAAAGTTCATACCCGAACGAACGAAGAAGAGCAAAAGTATGGGCGGGCTGAAATAGTTAAGCTGTTTAAAAAGATTTTCGTCGCCCGAAACGTTTCTGTAGACCGTACCCATAGCCATACAGCCGAGAAGGGGAGACACGTCGAGCAGAACGCATACGCCGCAGAACATCAAAAGCACGCTTATCGAAACGATAAGTCTGTTGTCGGCGGAACGTTTGCCGGGCGGAATAAGAAACACTATTAAGAACGCCATAGCCGAGCCAAGCGCTATCATTAATATGTTTTTGATTACGGGGATTACGACCGACGAAAAGAGGGATACGTCGTTCGACGTTGCAACGAGCGCCGAGCCCAAAGAAACCGCAACGCTGAATGTGAAAAGTCCGATCAAGTTGTCAATAGCAATGACCTGCAAAAGAGAATCGACGAAATCGCCCTTGGCTTTCATCTGCCTGATAGTCATCATAGTCGACGTGGGGGCAGTTACTGCGGCGAGCGCCGAGAGCACGACCGAAAAGGCGAGGCTGAGGTTTAGTACGAAATAAGTCAAAATAAATATGACCATTGCCGAGGCGAACGATTCCAGCGCGGCTATCAACAATGATTTGAGCCCGTTCTTTTTGAACGATGAAAACTTAAAATACTCACCGATACAGAAGGAGATGAGCGCCAAAGCAATGTCGGCGAGAAAGTCTGTGCCTTGGATTATGCCTTGGGGAATAAGGTCAAGAACGTAAGGTCCGATCAGGATTCCCGTAATTATGTATGCAGTTACGTTGGGCAGTCCGATCAGCTTCGTTATCCTCGTCATTGCAAAACCGAGGAAGAGCATGATCGCAACCGAAAGTATAATGCTTGCGGCTGAACCTGCGGGTAGGTTAAATACTGACATCATATATTTGTGTTACTCCTTTCGTCGAAAGACGGAAAGTGGGGTCAGTCGAGTGATTTTTAAAGCAATAGTTGATAAAAAATACATAAATATCTATTGCTTTTTATTTTTTTATATGATACACTAATACCGATAGAAAGAAAAATTATTTTTATTTAGTTTTTTATAAAAATTTGTAATAGTACCGAGGTGTAATATGCTCGATCCTAAAATTGAATCCTTGTTGACAGTAGCAAAGTACGGAAATTTTACCAGGGCGGCTGAAATTCTGTCCTTGACCCAGCCTGCAGTCAGCCACCATATAAAACAGCTTGAAAATGAACTGGGAATTATGATCTTTTCGCGTAAAAAAGGCGATTTAAAGCTGACAAGTGCGGGAGAGATCGTAGTTAAGTATGCATTAAGAATAAACGCGGTATACGATAGGATGAAGGAAGTTTTGTCCGACAGAGAGAATAATATCGAGCGTTTGAGGATAGGCATTACACATACTGCAGAGAGTAACGTTATAGCCGAGGTCCTTGCAAAGTACGGAAACGATAACCCTGATATCATTATAACAATCATAACAGACTCCATAAAAAATCTTTATAGTATGCTCGAAAATTATGAGATAGATTTTGCTATTGTCGAGGGCGTTTCAGGTAATTCCGAGATAAACTCTGTTTTGCTTGATACCGACTATCTTGTATGTGCCGTCGCAAACGAAAACCCGTTGTCGAAAAACTCCATTGTAACGATCGAGGAGCTGAAAGACCAGAGGCTTATCCTCAGACTGCCTATGTCGGGAACGGTAAATCTGTTTGTCAGCAGCCTTGAGAGTATAAACAGATCTATCGACGAATTTAACGTTTTCCTTGAAGTTGATAACATTGATACGATCAAAACGCTTATAAGAAAGAATCTCGGTGTGTCCATTCTGCCTAAGTCGACATGTATGGACGAGGTCAGAAAGCAAAAAATGACCATCCTGCCAATCGAGAATCTGAGTATGATCAGAGAAACGAATATCATTTATTTGAAAGACTTTAACCACCCCGAAGTTTTGCAGGATATTACTAAACTGTACAATAAGATTTCGAAAATACAAAAGTAAACTTTTAAAGCGTGTGCATTATATGCATACGCTTTTTTGGTTGTAACAGCAGGGGGCGACGCCTAAAGGCACTATATTTGTGTTGTGAAGAAATTTAACTATTGATTTATTTGTAATAATATATTATACTTAATTATGTATGGGTATTTTTGAATTGACAGGAAGAAAAAGTAAAGGAGCGAACCGATGAAAAAACAGCTGGGTATAAATTTCATAGCACAGATCCTTGCGTTTGCAGTGAATTTCAGCGTAAGCTTTTTTCTGACGCCCTTTATTGTACAAAATATCGGTGTCGACGCCAACGGCTTTGTATCGCTTGCAAATAATTTCGTTGAGTACGCACAATTGTTTATTATTGCACTAAACTCAATGGCGGCGAGGTATATTACGATAAAAATGCACCGAAAAGAAACGGAAGAGGCGAGCAAATACTTTACGTCGGTATTTTTTGCGACTCTGTTTTTGTCGGCTGTGATAACGGTCATCTTCTCGGTCATAGTCGTATATCTGGACAAGTTTTTGAATATATCGGCTGCAATGGTCGTTGATATAAAAATACTGTGGGCACTCGTTTTTGCAAACTTTATTGTGGGGGTTCTTGCGACAAACTTTTATGTTTCCACGTTTGTAACCGACCGTCTTGACAAAACCGCTTTCTGCCATATAAGAGGTTACGTTATACGAGCGCTCATTCTGATCGTTTGTTACGTTTTTTTCAAGCCATTTACTTTCTACATTGGACTTGCAATGCTGGCTATGGGTATAAACAATCTTATAAGCCACGTTTTATACAAAAACAAGCTCGTACCTGAACTAAAGATCGCAAGAAAGTATTTTGATCTAAGGTATATAAAGGAGCTCATAGCGTCGGGGATATGGAACGCCATAACAAAGCTCGGAACCATTCTTTCATCGGGACTTGACCTGCTTATAACGAACAAGTTCGTAAGCGAAGTTGCTATGGGAGTCTTTTCCATTCCGAAGACGATCTCAAATATCATGATCTCGCTTTTCGGAATGTTGGGGCAGCTATACGCCCCCGAACTGACCAGGCTGTATGCTGAGGATGACAAAGAGGGAATGAAAAAACAGCTCATTTCGTCCATAAAGGTGTTGGGATTGTTTTCGGGCATTTTGGGGTCAGTTATAGTCGGTCTCGGGAAGGCGTTTTACTCTCTTTGGGTGCCGACGCAGGATTCGGGTCTTTTGCAGATACTGACGATCATCACGTTTTTTAATATGGCGATTGCCATGCCGCTTGAACCATTGAACAACGTGTTTACCGCAACGAACAAGATCAAAGCGTCGTCTATGGCGGTAATTTTGTTCAGCTTGGCAAGCATACTCACCGTATTTACGGGTCTGAACTTCATAACAGATAACAATATAAAGATCATATTTATAGCATCGGTCGGAACGCTGTTCGGTGTCGTTCGTTACGTTACTTTTGTTCCGTTATACAGCGCGAAATGTATAAACGCAAAAAAAACGACATTCTATCCCGTGATTATTCAAAACACACTGATATTTGTCTTGTTGTCGGTAATATCGCTTGGCATAGGTAAGTTAATAAACGTTGACTCGTGGATAAAATTGATTCTTGCGGGAGTATTGGTCGGAGTTATCGGTCTTATGGTAAACTATTTCCTTCTGTTTTCGAAAGAAGAAAGAAAGGGCTTGGCCGATTCTGTCAAAAAGTCTTTTCGTAAATAAAAAATGAAGTTTGAGAGGGGTTTTCGTATGGCTAAAATAAGCGTGGTCATTCCCGTATATAATTCGGAAAAATATTTGGAAAAGTGTTTGGATTCTTTGCTAAATCAAACGTTAAATGATATTGAGATCGTTCTCGTAAACGACGGAAGTCGTGATAATTCTCAGCAAATAATAGATCGGTACAGAGAAAAATACCCCGATATTATCAAGAGCTACACTCAGGAAAACAGTGGTCAGGCGAGTGCCCGGAACCGCGGTCTTGAGTATGCCGGCGGTGAGTTCATATCGTTTATTGACAGTGACGACTATATGGAGCTCGACGCATACGAAAGGGCGTACACCAAAGCAAAAGAGACGGACAGCGACATCGTTTGCTTTGGTTTTTATGAGATAAAAAACGGCAAAAAAGAAGAACGAAACTATACTTTTTTGTACGAGGATGAAAACGATGTAAGATACGTTTTAAACGAGGCGTCACCTTGGAATAAGCTTATAAAAAGAAGTCTTATAGAGGAAAATTCGATTCGTTTTAATGAAAACAGAATATACGAAGATCTTGAGCTTATTCCGCAGCTTGCTCTGTATACCGATAAGATATGCTTTATGGAAGACCGTCTTTACAATTACGTTATCCACGAGGACTCGACTATGCGGCAGAAGGTGTATAATCCCAAGCTTGCATCCATATATATCGTAATGGAGACTCTGAAAGAAAAGTTTTCGGATACGAAATATAAAGACGAGCTCGAGTATTTGTATATAGAACACTTTTTACATGGAGCGGTATTGCGTTATCTTGAATATACAGAGGGGGACGGCGATATAATAAAAATTGCTGATATTATGAAAGCCGAGTTCCCGAAGTGGCGCAAAAACAAGTATTACAAGCGTATGGGATGGAAGTACAAGGTAATGTGCAATCTTGCATACGGAAAGAATATTAAGCTGCTGAGAAGAATTTTCGGCGGAAGATAAAGAAAAAAGTAAAAATAATCGGGAATATGAAAAAATGAAAAAAAAGCTTCTTTTTGTTGTCGACAATCTCGTTATGGGAGGGGTTACGACCGTTCTCGTAAACCTTTTGAATGCTCTCGACTATACAAAATACAAGGTAGACCTTTTGGTTTTGCACTATTATGATGACGTTGAGATAAATCTCAACCCGAACGTCAGTATTATAAAAGGGGACAAGTCGTATAAATATATCGACAAAAGTCTCGGGGAGATCGTTTCCGAAAAGAATATAGCGGCACTTTTCGGGAAGTTGAAGCTCGTTTTCTCTCTAAAAACGGGGCTTATTAAAAACGTGATAAAGAAAAGTCGCAAGAAAATATTGACCGAAAAATACGATACCGAAATATCGTTCAGCGACGGCTTTACCGAGGTGTTTGTTGCAAATGGCGACACTCCGAAAAAGGTTGCTTGGATGCACGGAGACATTTCCGTACACTATGACTCGGCAAGGTACATAAAGCTTATTGCCGAATCGCTCAAAAAAATGGATATCTGCGTTTGCGTTTCAAAAAAGGTTATGGAAGCATATAAAGCCGTTTTCGGAATGGAAAACATATGCGTGATAAACAATATTATAAACGACAAAAAAATAATAGAAAAATCAGCTGAGGATATTGGTTGCCCATATAAAGAGGGGGTAATCAATATCGTATCGGTGGGCAGGCTTTGCGAGGCGAAAAACTACTTTAGACTTATCAAGGTCCACAAAAAGCTGATCGACGGCGGATATAAGATCAACACATATATAGTCGGTGACGGACTCGACCGAGAGGCTTTGGAAAATCAGATAGAAGAAGAAAAGATAGCCGATACGTTCACTTTGCTCGGCAGAAAAGAGAATCCTTTTCCTTATGTAAAAAAAGCCGATCTGTTCGTGCTTTCGTCAACGCATGAGGGGCTGCCGACGGTTTTGACCGAATCGATTATACTCGGGACTCCCTGCGTATCCACACTTGTTGCGGGTGCAAAAGAGATTTTAGGTGATTCGTACGGACTTGTTGTCGACAATTCCGACGTCGCTCTGTACGAGGGAGTAAAGGAAGTATTAGATTCGGGGAAAATTGAGGTTTACAGAAATAATTTGAAAGACTATAAATTTGACTCCGACAAGATCATAAAAGAGGTAGAAGGTGTTTTATAGTTTTTCGGCTTTTGAAAGAATGGTGTAAAGTGTTTAATAAAACAGATATTTCAAAAAACTATAATGATATTGCGAGAAAAGCTCTGGTCGCATTTTTGATAATTCAGCCGATCCTAGACCTATATATGAGTCTTTTTGACAAATACATACAGATCGCCGGCGTATCTCTTGCAACGGCATTTCGGTTTGCATTTGTTTTTGCGCTTTTCGTTTTCGTTCTCTCATTTAATTTTAAGAGACGGGCGACGGCCATTTTTGCGATATACGCCTGTTTGATCGCTATATATACGGTTTTTCACCATTTTAATGCGGCGACGTTTTCGGTTGAGCTTGAATATGCTGATTACAATGTATTGGAAGAGCTTTTATATCTTGCAAGAATGTGTATTCCGCCTGCCATAATCTACGTGATATATATAGTCAAGCTTGGATATAAAGAAATAAAACGGATCGTGCTGTATTCATCGCTTATTATATCGACTGTCATCATAACTACGAATCTTTTTGAAGTAGGTTATATTGCGTACAGCACCGACAAGATCGTGATCGAAAACAGTATGTTGACGTGGTTTTTCGGTGTTGACCCCTCGGTGAACTGGGTCGAACTGTCCTGCCGAGGACTATTCCAGGCGACGAATCAGCTCTCGGCCGTTTTGATCGTTTTGGCTCCGGTTATTACTTATATATGCTTGAAAGAAAAGAAGGCTTTTTATTGGATCGCATTGGCTATGCAACTTATCGCTATGATAAACCTTAGCACAAGAGTGTCAACTATTATGGGCTTGCTGGCAGTATTTGCCGTAATAGCGATCTATATACTCGAAAAGATAATCCACAGAGAATTTAGTTTTAAGAAGCTTCTAAACAAGAATACGCTATCAGCAACGGTTTCTTTGATGATCGTATTGCTGTTTGTCGTGCGTTCTCCCATGGTTTTGAGAATGGGAGAGGGAGATCTGTTTGACGACATGGCAGGCATTCCTCCGGAGATAGAAGAAGGCGGTGAGGAGGATGAAGTTCCAATCGATCCCACGGATAAAAAAGCGTATATGATTGATTATATCGAGCGAAAACTGCCCGAAGCATATATATTTCCTCTGTATGTGTATGAGTCTTATCACTACACGCAGGACTATGAGTTCTGGTATGACGTAATCAAGAATATTCCCATTGCCGAGAGATACGGCAACAGAAATATGCGAACTCTTATGATAAACAGAATACTTGAAAGAGACGGCAGGGCATCGAACTACGTTTGGGGTATATCCTATTCGCGCTCTGCGGGATTTGTGTGGCCAGAGCGAGATTTTCAAACGCAGATAGACGCTTTGGGTGTTGTCGGAACGGGGCTGTTTATTGGTCCGTACGTTGTAGTTGCGTTGTTCGGTATATGGAAGTTTTTCAGAAGGTTCAAAGAAAACTTGTACCTTGATAAATGTATTTACTTGATAACATTGGGAGTGGGACTCGTGGCCGCATATTATCAGGGCAATTTTATGAACGAAGTGTTCCCGGCGCTTTATCTGGCGTTTATCACGGGAGTTGTATGGACTACCTGTTTTGTTCATTTGCCGATAGCAACAAAAGAATCGGGAGTCAAAGAGAACACACTCGAAGAGGTGAAGACCGATGACTGATATAAGCGTTATAGTACCCGCGTACAATGCGGAGAAGTATATAAAAAAATGCCTGGATTCGATTTTGTGCCAGACAAAAAAAGAATTTGAAATAGTTGTTGTAAACGACGGGTCAAAAGACGGAACGCTTGATATTTTGAACGAGTACGGGGGAAAATATCCCGAGACGGTCAGAGTTGTGTCGCAGGAGAATCAGGGTCTTAGCGTTACGAGGAACAACGGCGTTTTAAAAGCTGTCGGAAAATACGTGATATTTCTTGACAGCGACGACTATATTAAGCCCGACATGCTTGAAAAGCTGTATAATAAAGCGATAGAAGGGGATTATGACGTTGTATGTTCGGACGTTGACTGCATATATCCCGACAGAGTACAGACCGTAAGTTCGGGAGTCGATTTTGAAAGTGCTGATATGACAATCGAGCAGAAGAAGAAAATGCTCATAAATATGTATGTGGTGGTAGTCAATAAGCTTTACAAAAGGGAACTGTTCGGTGGAGATATGATGTTTGAGCCGAACGTGTGGTTTGAGGACGTGCTTTTTTCGCACAAGCTCGTTCCGAATATAAAAAGAATATCGTATGTCAACGAGGCTTTTTACGAATATGTGCAGAACCCAAGCTCGATAACTTATACATATTCCGAAAAACTCAAGGATATAAATGTTGTGCTCGACAAAGTAGTTGAATATTATAAAGAAAACGGTTTTTATGACGTCTACAGAGATGAGCTTGAATATATGTATGCAAGATATATGCTTGCGACGTTTATAAAAAGGCTTTCGAAAGCGAAAGATAAAAAGCGTTTTGACGAGGGTGTGGCATATGCTCTTGCAAAAGTGAAAAAAGCATTTCCGAACTACAAGAAGAATGTCTATCTGAAAAAAGGTTTAAAGAATATGTATATAAAGCATTTCAATAAATTTACAGCGACGCTTATATACTGCTTCGAAAAAAATAAAATGAATTAAAAAAATGCTATATGGATCTTTCCATATAGCATTTTTTGTTAAAACTATTTAAAGATCTTTGCATATTGTAGTCTTCGCCCTTTTGTTCGTAAAGCTTGCCACCGAGCCAATAATATAGTGTTACTTTTTTACTATTCATTTTTATGCATCCTTTTTTCTATCCGTTTCATTTCTTCAATTGTGAATTGTCTTTTGCACTTAGGACATTGAAATTCAATCCAGATGAATTTGACATCACCAATCATATAGTTGTCCACTGTATGAAAATCAAAATTTTTCGCTTCTGGCGAATTAGAATTTACAATCTTTGACACCTTGATTTTTGTCATCTGTTCACCGCAATCAATACAATAAT
>JAZNOI010000100.1:0-3228 GCA_045580755.1 Eubacteriales bacterium
GATGTGGCTTAAATATATAAAAAGGTGGTATGGAAATGAAGATTACAACAGTAGGAAGACAAATGGACGTTCCAAAGGATCTTAAAGAGTTGTTTGAAAAGAAACTTAACAGATTTGATAAGTTCTTCAAAGACGATGCTGACGCCGTCATAACTCTGTCTAAAAAGAAAAACCTCGAATGTCTTGAGCTAATGATAAATGCAAACGGAACTTTTTTCAGAAGTGAAGAGTCCGACTCTACTTTCCAGAACGCCCTCGATAAAGCAGTCGACGTTATTGAGAGACAGATCAGAAAGAATAAGACGAGGCTCGAAAAGAAATTCAAAGGCAGTTCGTTTGATTTTGGAGCATACTTTGAAGATAATTACGCCGAAGAAGGCGAAGAAGAACTTGAGTTCGAAATAAGAACAAAGACTTTCTCGTTCAAGCCAATGTCCGTCGAAGAAGCTATTTTGCAGATGAATCTTCTGGAGCACGAATTTTATGTTTTCACAAACCAGAATACCGAAAAAGTAAACGTCGTATACAAGAGAAAGAACGGCGGTTACGGTCTCATCGTTCCCGAATAATTTTATTGATTCCCGTGCGGTTTTTGTAAAAATCCCGCACGGGATATTTTGTTTTTTTCAAGAAAACTTAATAAAATAAAGAGTAATCGATAAAAGAGTAGGGGTTAATATATATTAAAACCTCTATTTTGCAAAAAAACCAAAAAATATGCAAAACACCTTTACTTTTTGTTAAAAATGTGCTAATCTATATATATCATATCGTTATAAAATTTAATTGGGAGATACACTCATGAATACAAGAATTGAAAAAGACTCTGTTGGAACACTCGAAATACCCAAGGAAGCTTATTACGGCGTTCAGTCGTATAGAGCAATGCTTAACTTTCCTATAACGGGACAGAGAATGAAGTCCGAAATGATCGATTCGTTGGCACAGGTAAAAAAAGCTTCAGCTATCGCCAACCACATTGACGGTGGACTTTCTGATGAAGTATATAAAGCGATAGTTGATGCGTGCGATTATATTATTGCAGGCAATCTTCACGACCAGTTTATTTGTGATCCCATTCAGGGCGGTGCTGGTACGTCCGCCAATATGAACGCAAACGAAGTTGTTGCAAACAAGGCGCTTGAGCTTCTCGGACAGGAGAAGGGCGATTATAAGATGGTTCACCCCAACGACCACGTCAACCTCTGTCAGTCAACGAACGACGTATATCCTACCGCAGGTAAGCTCACGGCTTTGAAGCTTATTGATAAGATGATTCCGAAGCTTGAATATTTGCTCGAATCGCTTAAGAAGAAAGCGGAAGAATACAAAGATATTATTAAAATGGGCAGAACGCAGCTCCAGGATGCTGTTCCCGTAAGCCTCGGCGGCTCATTTAAGGCTTTTGCGAGTGCTTTAGAGAGAGGCATTGACAGAATTAAGAAGGCTTCTGGCGAGCTCAAGACTATCAATATGGCAGCAACTGCAGTTGGTTCTTGCATAAACGCAACTCAGGGTTATTATGACAATATTATGAAATGTATGTGTGACGTTACCGGATACGATTTTGTCAGATCTGCCGACCTTTACGACGGAACACAGAATCTCGACGGATTTGTTCTCGTATCCGGCGCTATCAAGGCATGTGCGGTAAGTATGTCTAAAATGTCGAACGACCTTCGTCTTATGTCGAGCGGTCCGTTGACAGGTATCGGAGAGATCGTACTTCCTCCCAAGCAGAACGGTTCGTCCATTATGCCCGGAAAGATCAACCCCGTTATTCCCGAAGTTGTATCTCAGGTTGCATTTAACATTATCGGAAATGATATGACGATAACGATGGCTGCCGAAGCAGGTCAGCTCGAACTTAACGCATTTGAACCTGTTTTGTTCTATAATCTTTTCGAGTCGATCGAAACGCTTGGTAATGCTGCCGTTACGCTTGCTGACAACTGCATTGACGGTATCGTTGCAAAAGAACAGACTTGCAAGAATTACGTCGAAAGAAGTGCGGGAATCGTTACTGCTCTTTGTCCTGTGATCGGATATGCTAAGTCTGCAGAAATTGCGAAAAAGGTTGTTGCATCGGGTAAATCTGCAAAAGAGTATCTTCTCGAAGAGGGATTGTTCTCTGAAAAAGAAATAGACGAGATGCTTGATCCCGTTAAGCTCGTATGGCCTATTAAGTATTAATTTATACATATAATACCAAGCTCCCAAGGTGTCGAAACTTTGGGAGCTTTTATTATTATTTGCAGCTGTTTTATGAAAATTATTTGTGTAAACCACTTGACACGTTAAGTTGTTTTATGATATACTATACGATGTTGAAATAAATGCCGGAATGATGGAATTGGCAGACGTGCTGGACTCAAAATCCAGTGGTAGCGATACCGTGCGGGTTCGACCCCCGCTTCCGGCACCACGAAAAAAACACCTTTTGTCTGCGAGACGAAAGGTGTTTGCTTTTTAACGAAAGGAAAAAGAAAATGAAAAGATTGATTGTTACTGTCTTAATGTTGCTCTGTTTTTTATTATTAGTGTCGTGTAATGCAGAGAGCGTTGTTCTGGAAGAATCTAAAGAATACGATATTTCTTCTGACATTGATTCTTTGGATATACAGATCAATGCGGCTGATTTTGTAATAAAGAGCGGCGATGGATTTTCAGTGGAAAGTAATTTGAAATATCTTTCCGTTTCCGAAAAAAACGGGGTTCTTTTAATTGTTGACGAAGCTAAAAGCAACAGCAGCTATTCAAAAGCGACTTTAACTGTTTGTATTCCTGATGATACAGTTTTTGATGATGTAAAAATTACTACCGGTGCAGCAAAAATGACGGTAGATAATTTGTCAGCAAGCACGTTAAGCTTAAATCTAGGCGCCGGTGACGTACATTTCGAAGAGATAAACGCACGTTTGAGTGCCGAAATCAAAGGCGGGGCGGGACTGGTAACGTTCGAAAACGGTTCTTTAAACAATTTATCGCTTGAAATGGGTGTCGGTGAATTGAACCTGAACGCCGTTATACTCGGAAATAATGATTTGAAATTCGGAGTCGGAGAATCGAATATAAACGTTATCGGAAAAAAAGAAGACTATAAAATAGAGATCAAAAAGGGAATCGGAAGTGTTTCCGTCGACGGTAAAAACGTAAACGATTTCGGAAGCAGCGGAAACGGACAGCATTCAATTAATATTGAGGGCGGAGTCGGTGCAAGTCGGATCG
>JAZNOI010000101.1:0-6697 GCA_045580755.1 Eubacteriales bacterium
ACTCCAACCAAAACTTTTAATATTTAATAATCTTCATCCGTAGGGGACGGCGCCTTCGACGTCCCGTTTATACATTCAATTTCAACAAATAAAACATCTTCGATTGTAGGGGGCGACGTCAAAAGGCGACCCGCTTATAAAAAAACAAAAACGGGCGGATAAAAATCCGCCCCACGAAATAATTATACCAATATAAAACTGCGCTCCGGGTACCACTTTTAAAACCCAAACTCATACCAAGCTCATTTTTCCGCCTTTTCAATGTATTGTATATAATCCGCAAAACCGTCTCCGTACTCTATTTTGCCAATGGCGTACGCAGAAAATAAAGCCGCCCCCGTAGCCGCCTCCTCTTTGACCGAGCTCACCGATACGGCCATACCGAATTTGTCCTGCAGTACTTTTCGCAAGACGTCATTTTTTCGGATAGCTCCACCCGAAGCAACAATATGGCTCTTTTTTATCCGTCCTGCACAGTATAGCTTATAAAGCTCATCACTCATACCGTTTATAACTCCAAGTATCAGCGCAGACGGTGTAAAATTACTTAGATCAATGTCCTTTATCGCTCCCCGCTTCATAGGATCGATACGCATCCCGCAAAAAGAAGTGTCTACCGAAAGTGGTTGTTCGCCGTTTTCGTACGCTTTTGTCGCCAATTCGTTTATGATCGCGTACTGCGAATTATCACTCAAGCCGCCAAATTTTACGTAACTTCTGAAAAAACCCTCTATCAAAGCGTATGCCGAGCCGCCGCAGAGTGCCGAGCCGCACACAAGTCTGTCACCGTTTATGAGCGGGCGACATTCGGTACCTTCCCCGAGATCCGCAAGATCTCCCACAGCAGATATCTGCGATCCTGTCCCTATGTTCACCAAAAGGCTTTCTCGGTTATTCTTTACCGACCCCAAAAAACTCGCCTGGTTATCTCCGATCGCCACACAAACAGGTATGTCGTTCCACATTCCAACCGTTTCATTCGATGCTGTAACGTTTGGTAAAAACTCTTTTTTTATCCCGAGAACCGATAATTTATCAAACTTAAAACATTCTTTTTTTATATCAAACGCTCCAAAACTTGCGGCAACCGAAGTATGTGTGATTGGTTTTTTCAAATTGCAAAGCCTCATACCGAGATAGTCCATAATACTACAGAAACCAACGGTATTTTGCGGAACAAGACCGTTCAACACGTTGTAATAGTGAGTTGATATGCCGTATCCCGTTGCTATATCCTCGCCCGTCAGCTTTTTTATTAACTGACAGACGCTCATTCCGTCTTTTGTCGGAATATCGCCCCGCTTATCCTGCCAATTTATAAGATTTGATACAGCCTCGCCGTCATTATTCAGATATACGATACCATGCATCTGACCTGTTATACCGATGCTGACAATGTTGCCGTAACTTCTGTAAATAAGATCAAGCAGTCCTTTTGACTTATCTATGATTACCGAAACACTTTGCTCTGACGTTACGTTGTTTTTAACGTATGAGTTATGCGGCACAGAAAATACGTCCACTTGCTCTTTGTTATCGAGATCGATGATAGCGGCACTTATCGTCGTGGTGCCGATATCGATCCCGACAGCCAGCACCCCTCGATTGCATATAAAAGAATCGTCCGTCTCTGTAAACATTTCACCGGAATTTGCTTCTCCGTTTGCAATTCGCTGTGCAAGCGTTTCGCAAAAAGCATATCTCTCCGAATTCAGTCCGCTTTCAGCATCGATCTCCTTTTTTCGCTTTTCAATTATATCATCAAGCGACAGCATTCCCGAAAACAGCAGCTTTATATCAGTTACGGAAACCCCCGCAGTTCTTAACAGCTTTATCTGTTCGAGAATTCTGATATCACTTTCCGAATAATCTCTGTACCCGTTTTCACTGCGGCTGACAGTGATCAAACCCCGATCCTCATATAAACGAATAGCTTTTTTAGTAAGACCGGTCTTTCGCTCTACCTCGTTTATTTTCATCCTACCCATCACCTCACGATCTTATTATAAAGTATCCCCCAAGGGGAATGTCAATAGCTTTTTCCATTCTTTTAACAAAAATAACAAAGCTCCCGCCAATATGTTTTCGGAAGCTTTTATCGCATCATATCAATTCTTCAAAAAATGACGTCTTATATCCATTCTCGGTCAAAAACGCAAACGTCGCTCTGAGCTTGTCCTCGAAGTCGGGCTGATACGCCTTGTAGTCCTCGTAAAAATACTGCTCGTGGATCATAACCCGTATACCTTCCCGTCCGAGCAAGCCGTTTAACTTTGTCAGAATATCCGCTTTCGAATAAGCGTTGAGCACGATATCTATCGAAGCGTATGCCATACCGTCTTTTTTAAATATCCGACCGCCGCGTATGTCGGCTGCATTGCTTTCTTCGATCCCGTACGAAGTTCTGGGCTTTTCTTCGGTTCCGAAAAGTCCGAGCAACCCCAAGACCTTGTTATCCGCAATTGCTTTCAACCCCTCGGGAGTAGTAACACAATAGTGTACCGTAGTCGTCTTTGCCAACGATTCGGGCGAGGCAAAACGCAATATTTGGTCATTTACCTTCTTGCAGTCGGAATAAACCTCGTCGTATCCCGAAAATTCATACGGCTTAACGTTTTCATACTCCGAATGAAAAGAAAGCTTCAGCCAATCAGAATTTTCCGCCCACTCGGCTCTGTATGCATCACTGAACTCCGAAAGATCAAAATCTTCCAAGCGATAAAACAGATTCAACTGCACCTTTAAACCGAATTCCTCGTGCAATCTCTTATACATCGCAATATACGGATGCTCAAAAATACTTTGATACCCTTTCTGTGTTATTTCTTTAAAAAAGCGAATGTTGTCGTCTACGGTAAACACAAAAGTTTTCATATTCCCACCGTCCAAATTAACTTATGATCATTAGTGATCTTCTCTTTAAATATAATAGCACAAATACGCACATTTGTAAATAAATCGTAATAATTCAATTTTGTTTGCAAATATATATTAATTGTGATATAATAGGAAGGACATACTCGTGCATCGTAACTGTGTTTGAATAAGATAACAAAAACAGCAAACCAACTTGACGATGTTGAGAGGATGTTATAAAATATTGTTGACGTTTCCTTCTTCGACAAATATAGCTTGTTATGTAAACCACAGTTTCCGTTTTTTATAAAAAAAGAAAGCAAAAAAGCAAATATAAAACTAAATGCTCCTATTTTGCAACCGCGGGTTGCAAAAAACATACTATCACAGTTGGTTGACCGCTAATTGACGCTTTGATATAATACATACTGTTGATCCGTTTGGATAAGAAAATTATATTTAAACAGGAGTGATAGAATGACTATAGGAGAGAAGATCGTACAATTTCGAACAAAGGCAAATATTTCTCAAGAAGAGCTTGCCGAACAACTTAACGTATCGCGTCAATCGGTTTCCAAATGGGAAATGAATCAAGCAATACCTCAGATAGATAAAGCATTGGCAATTTGCGATTTTTTTAATATTTCTGCAGATGAGCTGTTACGGGACGATATTGATATAAAACCTAAAAAGCCCGAAAACCGAACTGCAAACAAGTATTTCGGCACCGACGGTTTTCGCGGCGAGGCAAATTTGAATCTCACTTCTATTCAGGCGTATAAAGTCGGTAGATTTCTCGGATGGCATTATTCTCGTAACACAAAAGACAAACCGGGTTACCGTCCCAGGATCGTTATAGGAAAAGATACCCGCCGTTCAAGCTATATGCTCGAGTATTCGATCGTTGCGGGAATCACGGCTTCGGGCGCAGACGTATATATGCTTCACGTTACGACAACACCCAGCATATCTTACGTTACCAGACAAGACGATTTTGATTGCGGAATCATGATCACGGCGTCTCATAATCCTTATTACGACAACGGAATCAAAATAATAAACCGCTACGGCGAAAAGCTCGACGATGATACGACTTCTCTTATCGAGGCGTATCTCGACGGAGATCTGGAATCGCTCGGTATCGCAGAAGACGACCTTCCGCTTGCAAAAAGAGAAAAGATCGGATGTATCGTGGACTACGTTTCCGGAAGAAACAGATACGTCGGTTATCTGATCTCTCTTGCGTCTAATTCATACAGAAAACTGAAAATAGGACTTGACTGCGCGAACGGAGCTTCGTGGATGATAGCCAGAAGCGTTTTTGGCGCGCTCGGTGCACAAATCACCGTGATCGGAGACGAGCCGAACGGGACGAACATAAACGACGGCTTTGGCTCGACCCATATCGAAAGACTTTGCTCTTCGGTAAAAGAAAACCATCTCGATCTGGGCTTTGCTTTTGACGGCGACTGCGATAGATGCATAGCTGTAGACGGGAACGGTAACGTCGTTGACGGCGACGTTATAATGTACATTCTCGGCAAGAGACTTAAATCAAGAGGAATGCTCAATAAAAACACCGTCGTTGCAACGGTTATGTCAAACAGCGGATTTATTCAAAGCCTTAACGAAGCCGGAATCAAATGCGTTCAGACAACGGTCGGCGACAGATTCGTATACGAATGTATGCAAAATAATAATTACAGCATCGGCGGCGAACAATCCGGACATATTATCTTAAAAAAATACGCTACGACCGGCGACGGACTGCTAACGTCAATTATGATCTGCGAAGAGGTCTGCGACTCAAAACTGTCTCTTGCGGAGCTGGCTGCCCCGGTAAAGCTCTATCCCCAGTATACGAAAAACCTTCGCGTAAAGGATAAAAACGCTGTCATATCCGATGACGGTGTGATAAAAGCAGTCGGGGAGATCGAAGCTCTTATCGGCGGAAAAGGAAGGATCCTTCTTCGCAAAAGCGGAACGGAACCCGTTATCAGAGTTATGGTAGAGAGCGAAACGGAGGAAAAGTGCATAGAATACTCGAACAGAGTGGCTGACGCTATTATAAGAGGAGGTCATTGCATTGAGTAAAAAGATAAAGACCGACGAGTTGTTTGACTGCAAGACAAAGTATCTTCTGCCGTTGTTTCTCCAAAGTGAATATCCTTGGGATATGATCCCTAAAATAAAAGAATATATTCTTGATCTGATAAACGAAGGAATTGACGGCTTCGCCGAAATTGCCGACGGCGTGCTCGTCGGCAGTAACGTGAAGATCTATCCGACATCAACCATAGAAGGCCCGACCGTTATAGGATCGGGAAGCGAGATACGTCCCGGTGCGTTTATCCGAGGCGGCGTTATAACGGGCGAAAACTGCGTTATAGGCAATTCAAGCGAACTTAAAAATTGTATTCTATTGGAAAACGTTCAGGTTCCCCACTACAATTACGTAGGAGATTCGATCCTCGGAAATAAGGCGCACATGGGAGCGGGTTCTATTTGCTCTAATCTGAAAAGCGACGGCAAAAACGTAGTTGTCCACGGAGAAAAAGAATACGTTACCGGCCTGCGCAAGCTTGGAGCTATTCTCGGCGACGGTGCCGACATTGGCTGCGGTTGCGTATTGAATCCGGGAACGGTAATAGGAAAAGGCACTTCCGTTTATCCACTCACCTGTATAAGAGGGGTCATAGATGAGTTTTCGATCGTTAAAAGCAGCGAAAACATCGTAAAAAAAGAAAAATAACCCCCGATCTTGAACCGTCTTGGTTTTTTCGGAAAAGAACACCAAAAAAGATTCAAAAAAATTTTTAATTATATAATCTAAACATTTACGTTATGGAGGACAAAAAAATGAAATTAATTATCAAAGACAATTACGACGTAATGAGTGATTGGGCAGCACAGCATATCGCCGACGCGATAAACAACCACAAGGACAGCCGTCCTTTCGTGCTCGGCTTGCCTACCGGATCTTCTCCGCTTGGTGTTTATAAGAGACTTATAGAAATGAACCGAGCAGGCAAAGTCAGCTTCAAAAACGTTGTAACCTTCAATATGGATGAGTACGTTGGATTGCCCAAGGATCACGACCAGAGCTATTGGTACTTCATGCACGACAACTTCTTTGATCACATCGACATTCCCGCTGAAAACGTAAACATTCTTAACGGTATGGCAGAAGATCTTGAAGCAGAGTGCCAGCGTTACGAAGACAAGATCGCTTCCTACGGCGGTATCGATCTTTTCCTTGGTGGCAGCGGTGTTGGCGGCCACATTGCATTCAACGAGCCTTTCACTTCTTTGACGTCCAGAACAGGCGTCCGCGCTTTGACCGATGATACTATCATCGTTAACTCGCGTTTCTTCGGCGGCGACGTAAACAAGGTTCCTAAGACAGCACTTTCCGTAGGTGTCGGAACCGTTTGCGATTCAAAGCAGGTTCTTCTGCTTATAAGCGGACACAACAAGGCTCGCGCTCTTCGCCACTGCGTCGAGGGAGGCGTTGATCACGCTTGGACTATCAGCGCTCTTCAGCTCCATAAGGATGGCATAATTGCTTGCGACGAGGCAGCTTGCGGCGAACTCAAGGTTGACACATACAAGTACTTCAAAGAAATTTACAAGAACGAAAAATAATCACTTGCTTTAAAGTACAAACAATAAATCAAAAAAACGCATCATCTGTTAGCGCGATACTCCAAGCGGAGTATCACGCAACTCTATTCGCCTGACGGCGAGTTATATTGCTTCGCAGTGATATTATGCTACGCATAGTGATATTGTCCTGCGGACAGTTTATGGCGAATAGAATATCACGAAACCGATAGGTTTC
>JAZNOI010000102.1:0-22645 GCA_045580755.1 Eubacteriales bacterium
GAGACAGCTTTTACACTCTCCCTCTTTTGATGTACTTCATACCTTTGACGGACAGCCAAAGATTAGGGGGTGCCCGTGGGGGGAAAAACTTCGGCGTTTGAGATGGGTTTCCCCCCTCGGATTCCAAAAACAAAAATAAAACTAAAAAAAAGGTGTATTTTATGAACTTTAAAAACAGACATTTTCTCAAGCTTCTGGACTTCACTCCCGAAGAAATAAACTACCTTATCGACTTTGCTGCAGAACTTAAAGAAAAGAAGAAAAAAGGTATCCCCCACCGTCTTTGCGAAGGTAAAAACATCGCACTCATTTTTGAAAAAACAAGCACTCGTACAAGATGTTCGTTTGAGGTTGCTGCGGCAGACCTCGGTATGCACTCCGTTTACCTCGATTCTACCGGCTCGCAGATAGGCAAGAAAGAAAGCATTGCCGATACAGCCCGCGTTCTCGGCAGAATGTTTGACGGCATCGAATACCGCGGCTTCGGACAGGATCTTGTCGAAGAGCTTGCTCAGCATGCCGGAGTGCCGGTTTGGAACGGTCTTACAAACGAATTCCACCCCACACAGATACTCGCCGATTTTCTTACGATAAAAGAACACTTCGGTTCTTTGAAGGGCAAAAAACTCGTATATCTCGGTGATGCCAGATACAATATGGGAGACTCTCTTATGGTCGGCTGTGCAAAAATGGGTATGCACTACGTTGCATGCGCCCCCAAGGAATACTTCCCCGTTTCCGATCTTGTTGACACCTGCAAGGAGATCGCGAAAGAAACGGGCGCTGTTCTCGAATTTATCGAAGACCCCAAGGAAGCCGTAAAGAACGCAGACGTTCTCTACACCGACGTTTGGGTATCTATGGGTGAGCCTGACGAAGTCTGGGCAAAGAGGATCAACGACCTTATCGGATACAGAGTAACAAAAGAGCTTATGGATATTGCAGGCGAACAGTGCAGATTTATGCACTGCCTCCCCTCGTTCCACGACCTTAAGACATCTGTTGGCCGTTCCCTGTTCAACAGATACGGAATTGACTGTATGGAAGTTACGGACGAAGTATTCGAAAGCGACAGATCGATCGTGTTCGACGAAGCCGAAAACCGTATGCACACCATAAAAGCAATTATGGCTGCTACATTAGCTTAAAAACAACACTAACGGGTTATACTTTCATAAAAGCATAGCCCGCTTTGTTTTTTTGCACGGGATCTTACAAAAGAATTTTTGTACAAATTTATAAAAGAAATAATCTGTTTATAAACACTATTGCATTTCATTCGCAAAAATGTTAAAATATAAAAAATACGGAGGGGTATAATCATGAAAAGTGTATGTGTTATAACCGGCGGCGGAAGCGGTATGGGACTTGCTGCTGCCAAATTTATGCCAAAAGATAAGATCATCATCGTTACGGGCAGAACCATGTCCAAGCTTGAAAAAGCAGTAAAAGAACTTGAAGAACTCGGTTACGAAGCGCACGCAAAAACCTGCGACACCTCAAAAAGAGATGAAGTAAAGGCGCTTGCAGAATATGCCGCAACATTTGGAGAGATCAAAAACGTTATTCATTCGGCAGGCTTATCTCCCGCAATGGCGAAGCCCGAACAGCTTATGCGCGTAAACGCACTCGGAACCGTATACGTAAACCAGGAGTTTTCCAAGCTTATGCCTGAAGGGAGTGTAATCGTTGACATTTCCTCGAACTCAGCTTATATTTTGCCGAACTTCCTTGCAAGCAAAAAGACGTTTGCACTCGCAGAAACAAACGAAGATCTGTTCCTGAAGAAATCACTTAAGCTCAGCAAAATGCTTAAAGACGAATACAAGTCGTCCGGATTAGCATACGGCATTTCTAAAAAATTCGTAATATGGTATGCGGCAAAATGCGCTTTTGAATATGGCAAAAAGAAGATCCGCGTCGTATCACTCAGTCCCGGACTTATTGCAACCGATATGGGAAATCTGGAGGCAGAAGAAGGCGGAAGCTTGCTTGAAACTGCCGCCGAGCACCGCATGGGAACTCCCGAAGAATTGGGATATGCTATAGCGACCGTTGCAGACGAAAGAAACGGATATCTTGCAGGAGTTGATATTCTCTGCGACGGCGGAAGTGTAAACGGCAAAAACTTTTTGAAAAAATAATTTCTAAAATCGATAAAGCGGAGTTTTAATCTCCGCTTTTATTATTTGTTCGCTTTATTCTTTTTCATAGATCAAAACAGTATCCGTTTTTTTAAAAAAACAGGAAATCGTTAATCTTAAGTTGCTTGAATTATTCATAAACTATTTATATAATTAATGTAAGCAATCACGTAGGAGAAATATTATGGAAGATATCAAAGCAATAGTCGCAAAAAACATTACCGAACTCAGACTTCTTAATAATATGACCCAGATCGAGCTTGCCGAAAAGCTTAACTATTCCGACAAAACCATTTCAAAATGGGAAAGAGCCGAGTCATCCCCCGACATATCGGTTTTAGTAGAGATCGCAGAACTGTTCGGCGTTTCTCTCGACTATTTGGTTCGTTCGGAAAACATCGAAAAACACGTTAAAGAAAACAAGCAAAAAGATACAAAATATAACCGCAAAGCAATCGCGTATATTTACGAGAGCATAGCTTGGTTCATTGCCATATTCGCTTTCATAATCGTTTCAATGATCACGAATAAGGCAACTTTTCAATGGTTGTTTTTCGTATACGCTCTGCCGATCTCGCTGATCATAAAATTAGTTTTCAATTCCATTTGGTTCAACCCAAGGCATAACTACTACATCATTTCAGTTCTCATCTGGTCGGTACTGTCTGCAATTCACTTCACTTTTTTGTATTTCAAAATAAACGTCGTATTGATCTACCTTTTGGGAGTAGCAGGACAGATAGTAGTGATCCTATGGTCATTTATTAAAAAGCCCAAAAGCAAATAAGAAAACATACAAAAAGCCCTGTTTTTTAGCGAAAACGGGGCTTTTTTTGCTCATTCTACGATTCATAGAATCCCCCGTAGAGTTATTCTACGAGGGATTTTTTAGTTGTAGACCGATTTCTCATAATTATAGGTTTCCTTCCAAATGTTAGTCATTTATAATTAATACAAAGAGGAGGGATATACTTGAATATTCTTTTTTGCGGTGATGAGGGTGTCTGTAAAGGCATTTTCTTGTCAGCGCTTTCTATTTCCAAGAACACTAACAGAAATATAAACATATATATTCTCACGGCAAGCGTAGGCGGCAAGAACGCAATTCCAAGGCACTTTGCCGACAAGTTACAAAACCACCTTTGTTCAAAAGAAAAAGACGCCAAAGTTGTTTTGCTTGACATAAGCGATTCTTTTAAGAACGATCTTCCGACTGCCAATATGGGAACGCGATTTACACCTATGTGTATGCTGCGTCTGTTTGCAGACACCGTACCCGTGATCCCGGATAAGATACTTTATCTTGACACCGACGTGCTCTGCCGCGCAGACTTCAGCGAACTTTATGATTCAGATATCAAAGATACTGAAATATCCGGCGTTCCCGACAGATACGGAAAATGGTTTTTCGGCAATACTTTTAAGCACGACTACCTCAATTCCGGAGTTTTGCTTATGAATATGGAAAACATACGAAAAAGCGGAGTCTTTGAAAAATGCCGAATGCTTTGCCGAGACAAAAAAATGTTTATGCCCGATCAATCGGCTTTGAACAAGTTGGCTGTCAAGCGCAAGATACCCCAAAAGTATAATGAACAAGGAAAAATAAGGCCCGATACGGTATTTAAACATTTTACTACTTTCTTTAAATACATCCCATACGTGAGGGCAGTTACGATAAAACCGTGGGACACTGAAAAACTACACAAGGAACTCAAAATATTTGAATTTGACGATATTCTGGAAGAATACGAAAGGAGTAATTAAAATGAACAGAGAAATTCCGATTTTTTTCTCAATTGACGACGGCTACGCTCCATTTTTGGCAGTAGCGCTTAATTCCGCAATTAAAAATTCCAACCCTGAAAGACGTTATAAAGCAATCATTTTACATCAAGATCTAAATGAAACAAACGTTTCTAAACTTAAATCTCTTGAAACAGAGAATTTCAGCATTGAGCTTACACCTATGAAAGCTAACTTCAAAATGTTGGACGACCGCATGAGCAACCGTCTCCGCTGCGATTATTTTACGCTTACTATTTATTTCCGCCTGTTCATCCCCGAAATGTTCCCGCAGTACGATAAAGGCATATATATCGACAGTGACGTAGTTTTGACGTCCGATTTATCAAAGCTGTTTGATACAGATATCGGGGACAATCTGATCGGCGCCTGCACCGACCTCTCTATTGCCGACACCCCTCCGCTCGTAGCTTATACCGAAAATGCAGTCGGAATCAAAAAGGGAGAATATATCAATTCGGGCGTACTTCTTATGAACTTAAAGAAATTGCGCGAGGTTGACTTAGAAGGTCATTTTTTGAATCTTCTGAACACCTACCATTTTGACAGCATTGCCCCCGACCAGGACTATCTCAACGCTATGTGCAACGGAAAAATATACTATCTCGACGAGAGCTGGGATGCAATGCCGAACGATGCTAAGCCCCCTCTCGCACACACAGACCTTATTCACTATAACCTTTTTTCTAAACCGTGGTGCTATGACGGAATACAATACGAAGATGAATTTTGGAAATACGCCCAGGACAGCGGGTTTATTGATGAAATAAAGGCTCATAAAGAAACATATACGCAAGACAAGAAAAAGGCAGACACCGACTGTCTGAAGCTGCTTGTTTACAGAGGAACTGAAATCCCCAATAACGAGATTACCTTCAAAAAGCTGTTCGACAAGGGAGTAAAAATCAGATTATGATCATAGGCGACAACCGAAAAGAAGTCATAAAAAACATAAAGAGCTGCGCCGAAAGCGGTCGTTTTCACGACAAAGTCGAGCTGAATGACCCTGTTTTGACAGATGAGCAAAGTCGGCATATCACAGACACCTATCTCGAAAGCAGAAGAACTTTAGCTTTCAAAATAAAGACGATGCTCGGAGTTTTTATCGCAAAATCAGCCACAAAAAAGATAAACAAAAATACCGAAATAATCGGGATAGAAAAAATACCAAAAAATTTGGGCGGTATGCTTATTACAAGCAACCATTTCAGCCCCCTTGAAAACACGGTCATTCGACACCTGACAAATAAATTGGGAAGAAAAAATCTCGGAATTATATGTCAAACATCAAATTTTGCCATGAGCGGAATAATAGGATATATAATGAACTACGCAGATACGATTCCCATTTCAACCAATCCACGCTTTTTGGCAAGAGAATTTCTACCTTTGATCAAAGAACGGTTGGTCGATAAAAAACAGGCTGTTCTTTTGTACCCCGAGCAAGAAATGTGGTTCAACTACCGAAAACCCCGTCCGCCCAAAAACGGAGCATATTTTTATGCCGCAAAGCTGAACGTTCCCATTGTTTCATGCTTTGTCGAAATCGTAGATCTGGATGAAGACGATACCGAAGAATTCAAAAAGGTAAAATACGTTCTTCACGTATTGGACGTTCTGTATCCCGACCCAAACTCATCGGTTAAAGAAAACACCGACACTTTGAGTGCCCGGGATTACGATTTGAAAAAAGCTTGTTACGAAACAGTATACGGAAAAAAACTAACCTATACTTTTGACACCTCTGACATTGCAGGCTGGAAAGAATCTCTATGAAAAAAATAAGATATTATTCGTCTTTTGATGATGATTTTGAAGAAACCAAAAATCAAAATTATATTCTTCCGAATAATTACAAGTGGATAAAAAAAGATCTGTTTTCCCGTATTATATCCGGACTCACATACGGACTTGCAATTATTTTCGGCGGAATATACTGCAAATTATTTTTGCATATAAAAATAAGGGGAAAGCGTAACCTAAAAGGCATAAAAAACGGTTTTTTCATTTACGGTAATCATACGCAACCGGTCGGAGATGTTTTCATCCCTGCCCTTTGCGCCTTTCCGAAAAGGATCTATACTTTAGTCAGCACGGCAAATTACGGCATCCCGTTTATAGGGAAAATACTACCTTCACTGGGAGCTTTGCCGATCGTTAACTCGTTATACGGAATAAAACAGCTAAACGAAGCCATAAATTACCGAATCAGCCAAAACCACCCGATCGTGATATATCCCGAAGCGCACGTTTGGGAATACTACACCGATATTCGCCCTTTTCCCGATACTTCATTCAGGTTTCCGATCAAACTCAATAAGCTTGCTTTTGCAATGACCGTTACGTATAAGAAATCAAAAATATTTAAAAAGCCGATCACCGAAGTATTTATAGACGGTCCTTTTTATGCTGAAGGCAATACCGATAAAGAAAAGGTACGCGACCTGCACGAAAAGATCATTTCAAAAATGATGGAACGCAGCAGAAACAGCAATTGCCGATATATCGAATACCGACAAAAAGAATTATGATTTATGTACTAATACCCTGTTAATCTAATAACAAGAGAGTGTGTGCATAAGCACACGCTCTCTTGTAGTATCAAACAAAAAAGGTGCGTATCTTTTGACACGCACCTTTAATTTGTTTTAATTAGTTGTTCTTATTGAGAAGCGAAAGAATATCGTCGAAATCCGTATCGGAAATACCGTCACCGACTGTATCGGTCTCAGTGCTTCCCTCTGCATATTCATTTTTGAAAAGCGAGCTGCTGTCATCAAAATCTGCAACGGGAGCTGCCGCAGGGATCTTGTCCTCTTCCGGAACGGGTTTTGCGTATGTTTCGGGTTCTGTAACCTTCTTTGCAGATTCAAAACCTGTTGCAATAACAGTAACCTTCATTGCATCTTCAAGGTTCTTATCAAACGTTGCACCCCAGATAACCTGTGCATCGGGATGAGCTTCATTCTTGATCATGCTGGATGCAATATCAACTTCTTCGAGAGCAATGTCGGGAGATGCTGTAATGTTGATAAGGATGCCCTTAGCGCCCTTGATGGAAGTTTCGAGCAAGGGACTGGAAATAGCAAGCTTAGCTGCCTGTTCAGCCTTGTCCTTGCCAGTTGCCTGACCAACACCCATGTGAGCGTTGCCCGCGTTGGACATAATAGCCGTAACGTCTGCAAAGTCAAGGTTGATAGCACCGGTAACGTTGATAAGTTCGGAAATACTCTGTACACCCTGTCTCAAAACATCGTCTGCAATAATAAATGCGTTGAGAAGTGTGAGTCTTGTTTCGGATACCTGCTTCAAGCGTTCATTGGGAATAATAACGAGCGAGTCAACACATTCGCCGAGCTGTGCAATACCGTTTTCGGCAAGTTCCATTCTCTTCTTTCCTTCAAAAAGGAAGGGCTTGGTAACGATACCTACGGTAAGTATTCCCATATCTTTTGCAATCTTTGCAACAACGGGAGCAGCACCTGTACCTGTTCCGCCGCCCATACCGGTAGTGATGAACACCATGTCGGTTCCGCGGAGAACGTTTGCGATCTCTTCAGCGCTTTCTTCTGCCGCACGATGACCGATGTCGGGGTTAGCGCCCGCGCCTCTGCCTCTTGTGAGCTTTTCTCCGATTACGATTTTATGGTTAGCGCCCGAAGTCTCAAGCACCTGTTTATCTGTATTTACTGCGATAAATTCAACGCCTCTAACGCCTGCTTCGATCATACGGTTTACTGCGTTTGTACCGCCACCGCCGACACCTACGACTTTAATTACAATTCCACTGCTGTTTGCTTCTTCAAACTCGAATGCCATTTTTGCTTCCTCCTATATATTGTAAATCCTTTATTAGTTTCAAAATCACAGCGTACGCCTGTCGAGAAACACTACGACCCCTCAAAAAAGACCATAATGCCACAGTCTACACATAAAATATGATAATACTTTTCTTTAAAATTAGCAAGAATTTTTAAAATTATTAACGATATATTTACATTTACACGCAAAAGAAATACCAAATCGTTCTATTTTTGTACCATTTCACCCATTTTTTGATCAGTTATCCAAAATAACTGATCCCATGGTTATATCGTGTGCGTCCACGCTTCCCCTTTGTGTGGGTTCAAACTCTTTGATCATCAACTCGGCAAACGTCAGCTTCATATCAGTCTCGGTATTGTCTCCGATATACACTCTGAATCTGTCCTCGTACGTAACATATATGTTATACTTGCTCGAAATATCGATCTCGGTCAGCTTGTCCGTAACCTCGTGTTCGGTCAGATCCTTAATAAACTCACTTATGTAATCAAAGGCTAAGTCTTTTGTAAACTCTACGTTCTGACCTACTATGATACTCTTCACATCAGAAAGCAAAAGCATAACCAGCCGCTGTTCCTCAGTTGAAACCGGTCTTTCCTCCGTTCTCTCAAGCACCCTCAGATTTGCCGACAGAATATAATATTCTCCCGCCATTTCCGTAAAATAAGCGGGCGTCTCCTCCGTCACTTTAAACGTGAGGGTCGAAGGAAGCGTTCTTCTTATCACAACTTCCGTAATATAAGGGAACTCTTCCATTATGAGAGCCTTTGCCGCTTTTTTGTTAATTGCGTAAAGGTTTTGCCCTTCTTTTATCCCGCTCACCTGTACGATCTCTTTTTTCGTATAACGCTCGTTTCCCGACACCTTGATCGTCTCTATCTTCAGAAACAGCGCCATACATACGATCACGAAAACAAAGCAAAGTACGACCGATATCAAAACGTAGTTTATTCTTCGAAAGATCTTCTTATGCTTTTTCTTTGCCATAAGGCGCTCGAACGTATCACGGTTCACAAGCTCGGCATTGGATATTTCGGGATCGTTGTATACTTCTTTATCCATTTTGCTATCCTTATTCTTTTCTTAATTTATAAAACAGCCTATTATTTGCTATTCTTTTCATCAATAAGCTTTTTTACTCCGTTATATATGATCTCGTTTGTATTATCTACAGCGAACCCGCCAATATTCTTTCTCATATCAGCAAGTTTTTCGTCGTCAAATATGATTTTTTCAACGGCTGACGCCAAAACGCCTTTTTCAAGATCCTTTTCTTCAAAAACGAGTGCCGCATTTTTCTTTTCGAGCTCTACGGCGTTTTTGTACTGATGATTGTCTGTAACGTTTGGCGAAGGAATGAGCACGCACGCTTTTTTCAGCATTGCAAGCTCGGAAAGCGTCATAGCGCCCGCGCGTGCAATCACCAGATCTGCCGCCGCCATCTTAACCGGCATATCGTAAATATACTCAACGAGCTGAAGGTTTTCATATTTTTCAAGACCGTACTCTTTGAATTTCGCCTCGGTAGTTTCTTTTTCGATCGCGCCCGATGCGTGAATATGAAGTATCTCCGGATGGTGCGCGGAGAAATCCTTCATCAGCTCCATCATTTCTTCGTTTACTCTCATAGCGCCCATACTGCCGCCATAAGAGAGTATCATCTTGCTGTATTTGCCCTTTGCATCAGCTGCTTTTTCTATGTCGGACGAAAAACCACTTATAAGAGGATTGCCCACCCTTACTGCTTTTTCGGGGCATTTCAGTCTATTGATAGTTGCCTCAAAGTTCGTATACACAATATCAACGTATTTTTCAAGCATACGAACCGCAACGCCGGGAAGTGCGTTCGACTCGTGCAAAACGGTCGGTATTCCCATATCAGCCGCCGCCTTAACGACCGGCCAGCAAACGTAACCGCCCGTTCCGATCACAACGTCGGGCTTAAACTTCTTAACAAGTTTCTTCGCTTTAAATACCGATGTAACAGCCAAATAAGCCGTCTTAATATTCGAAAGAGAGAGTTTACGCTTCAGCCCTTGGATCTCTACGTGATATACCTCGTATCCGAATTTCGGAACAAGTTTATTTTCAATTCCCCTGCTCGTTCCGACAAAAGCTATAACGCTGTCTTTTTCTTTTTCTCGTATTGTATTGGCGATGGCTATAGCGGGATTAACGTGTCCGCCCGTGCCGCCACCCGTCATAATAACTCTCACAGACTTTGTCTCCTTTGGCGTTTATTTAAAAAACAGATCATTTTTCCTGATATGAATATCTCGAAATTGCAAGAATTATTCCCATTTCCAACAACAGCATCATAAGCGATGAACCGCCGTAGCTGAAGAAAGGAAGAGAAATACCTGTGTTGGGTATCACGTTCGTTACAACCGCCATATTCAGCACTGCCTGTATTGCAACCTTCGACACTATGCCTACCACAACAAATTTTGAAAAAGTATCGGGCGCTTTTTGTGAAATGGTTATTCCGCGCCATACAAACACGATAAACAGGCATATCGTCGCTACTGCGCCCACAAAACCCAATTCTTCACATATAATAGCAAATATAAAGTCGTTCTGCGGCTGCGATACGAACATGTGTTTTTGCAAGCTCTGACCGAGTCCGACTCCGAAAAAGCCGCCCGATCCAACGGCGTTTAATCCCTGGAGCGTCTGCCATACCTCGCCCTGCGTCGAATAGTTCTCGGGGTGCAGCCACACGTCGATACGGCCTCTTGCATACGGCACCAGCATTATAACGCCAAGCAACAGTACGACAAAACTTCCTGCCGCACCAAGCAACCACTTTAGCTGACCGCCTGCAATAAATATCATGCAAGCACCTATAAGAAACAGGATTATAACACCCGAAAAGTGTCTTTCAAGTGCAACGAGAAGGCATACGCCGACTACTATCGCAAACGGTATACCTAACCTTCTGATAATAGGTTCCCACTTCGTCTTTGCTCTGAATAAATACTTTTCACTGTCCGAAAAATATTTCGCAAGCATCAAAACCAATCCGAGTTTCATCATCTCAGACGGCTGAACTCCAACTCCCGTTCCGGGAATGGATAACCATCTTCGTGCTTCGCCCTCTGCCTGACCGATAAACAATACGGCAATAAGCAGCACGCAAACACCCGCAAATATAACGTTGGTTACCTTTTTCAGCCATCTGTAATCGAGTACGTACGAAGTTAGAAGCATTATCGCCATACCTGCGGAAGCAAATGTTATTTGCCTCTGGATAAAGTAATAGCTGTTTTGCTTGGACTCACGGGCATACGGATAACTTGCGCTGAATACCATAACCGAACCAAAGCATATAAGGACGATAACAAGGATCAAAAACATTCTGTCCATTCCGCCCTTTATTCTCACGATATCATTGTCTTTTACGATATCGTTATGAACGGGAGGTCTTCGCATCGGTTTACGATTCTTTTCGCCCGAAAAAAGCTTTATTCTCTTTTTTTGTTCGCTGTTTTGCTGAACATTTTTGTTCATATTAAATCATACCCCAATATGCAACGGCACAAAAGATCACCGTCACCAAACTGAATACTCCGACTATTTTCAATTCGCTCCAGCCGCTTTTTTCAAAATGATGATGAATAGGACTCATTTTGAACAGTCTTTTTCCCGTCAGCTTAAAATATCCTACCTGGAGCATTACCGACAATGCCTCTGCAATATATATAATTCCGCAAAGAACGACTATCAAAGGATTGTTTGCAAGGAAAGAAAGGCCGATTACCATACCTCCGAGAAAGAGAGAACCCGTGTCTCCCATAAACACCCTTGCAGGATAAAAATTATAAACGAGAAAACCGATACAGCTTCCTATGGTTATTGCCGACAGGATTATGTTCTCGCCGTTACCGAATACGAATGCACATATAGCGAAGAACGCGCCGACTACTGCCGTAACGCTTGCAGCCAAGCCGTCAATACCGTCAGTCAAATTTACGCTGTTTACGATTCCCGTTATAAGTATCAAAGCAAAAATATAATAAAACACACCGAGATCCCAAGATACATTTAAATATGGGATATAGAGAACGGTAGAAAGTCCGCCTTTCCACACCATAAAGAATAAATACATCGATGCGGCAATAAGCTGAAGAAGATATTTATTGCCCGCAGTCAAACCTTCGTTCTCTTTTTTGAAAAATTTTGCGTAGTCATCGATAAAACCGATCGCTCCGCAAACAAACGCAAAACCAAAAGTAATACACATTCTCCATACGGATACATTTTCGGAGTTAAGTACGGCAACGATCACAACAGCGACAAATACGACTACGGCTGAAATAATGAAGCCCAAACCGCCCATCGTAGGCGTTCCCTCTTTTGATTTGTGCCAACGGGGACCGATCTCAAGTATTTTCTGTTCCATCTTTACGCTTTTAAGTATCGGTATCAAAATACGTTCTGCCAAAACCGTAAGCGCAAAAGTCGTGATCAACGCAATAATAAAATACAAATACATTTTTTCTCCCCCGTCTTAAACAAGCTTTTCTATTACTTTTTCAAGAGCAACCGCTCTGCTCGCCTTAAACAACACTACGTCTCCGTTTTTAAGGTTCTTTTCCAGTATTTCCGCCAATCCGCTCGGATTGTCGAGCATATTGTATGCAACTATAGACGATTCGTCGATACCGTCCTCGAGTGCGCCGACGGCAATCTCCATTGCGTGTTCGCCGTAGGTATACAGACAGTCAATACCAAGCTTTGCCGCATATTTTCCTACGGATTTATGAAGCTCGTCGGATCTCTCGCCGAGCTCTCTCATTTCGCCGAGCACGGCAACCGTTCTTTTATCCTTGCCAAGTTCCGCAAGAACCGAAAGACTCGCTTTCATCGATTCGGGGCTTGCATTGTAACAGTCTTCAATAACGGTATAACCTTTATTCTCATATATCCTCTGGCGCATTCCCGACGGTCTGTAATTCAAAAGCCCTCTCTTTATTTCTTCTTCGGTGAGCCCCGCTTTTATACCGGTTCCGAATGCCGCCAAAGCATTGTAAACGTTATGATTGCCGACTGTTGGTATCACAACGTCGTTTATCTCTTTTCCAAAGTAGACTATATCAAATACAGTCTTATCTTCTTTTATTCTGATGTTTTTACCGAATATATCAACGTTTTCGTTCGTTATGCCAAAACTTTGCGAAGAAGGAAAGCCGGCTCTCTTTTCCCAAAGCAACGGTTCATCACCGTTGTAAATAAGAAGTCCGTCTTTTTTTATTCCCTCGATTATCTCAAGCTTTGCCTTGCATATATTCTCTCGGCTGCCCAGCGCTTCGAGGTGGGCGGTTCCGATGTTTGTTATAACACCGACGTCGGGACGGGCTATTCCTGTGAGCTCGGATATTTCACCCAATGCGCTCATACCCATCTCGGCAACAACGGCTTTATGTATACTGCTTAAAGCGGCAAGCGTTAAGCTAATTCCGTAAACCGTATTAAAGTTTCCGCCGCTTTTGTGAGTGGGATATTTTTCTGCCAAAACGTACGAAATAAACTCTTTTGTAGTCGTTTTTCCTACGCTTCCGGTAACGCCTACCGTAAACGGGTTTATTCTTTCACGGCAAGAGGTTGCAAACTCTGATATTGCCTTGATAGTATCTTCAACGAGTATATAATCACCCGAAAAGCCCTCGGGAAGTTTTTCGCACATAACACATTTCGCGCCGTTTTTCACCGCGCTGTCAATATACTTATGCCCGTCGGTATTCTCGCCCCTAACAGCAACAAAAAGTGTATCCTCGCCCACTTCTCGCGAGTCTATGGATATACTTTTTATACCCACCGTATTGTTTGTTTTGCCGCGGCAGAGGTCTGCCACATAACCGCTGTCATACTTTTCGGATAACTCAATAATCATTTTTTAAACCTCTTGTCAACCGCTGAAATTGCTATTTCCCTTTCGCTGAAATATTTTTTTGCGCCGTTTATTATCTCGTATTCCTCGTGCCCCTTGCCCGCAAGCAATACGATATCATAATCCTTTGCGCTGTTTATAGCGTATTCGATCGCCTTTTCTCTGCTCTCGATCACGGTATACGGTCTTTCTTTATCTATTCCTTTAAGGATCTCGTTTATAATATCAGTCGTATTCTCCGTTCGACTGTTGTCGGACGTTACAATCGTCAGATCTGCGTATTTTGAAGCAACACTGCCCATCACTTTGCGTTTCGATCTGTCTCTGTCTCCGCCGCATCCGAATACTAATATTACTTTTCCCTGTTCGTGTTTCACTTTTCGTACACAAAGAAGGACTTTCTCCAAAGCATCGGGAGTGTGAGCATAATCTATATACACCGAAAACGGCGCGTAGCTTAGTTCAAGCTTTTCAAGTCTGCCTTTTATGTTATTAACCGAAGCTATCCCCCGAGAAATACTCCCGGCGTCAACTCCGTCAGCAAAAGCCGCCGATGCTGCCGCAAGTGTATTATATACGTTAAAAGAACCGCACAGCTGTGATTCTATTTTTACCCTTTTATCTTTTGCAACAAAATCGTATTCAAAACCGTGCGTGCCGTAAAAAACACAGTTCTGCGCGCTGAAATGGGCGTTTTTTCTTGCAAAAGAATAATCATAGCTCCCTTTGGGATTGCTTCTTTTTATTTTATCAAAATACTTGTCATCAAAGTTATATATGCCAATATCGGAATTCTCAAAAAGCTTTGATTTCGCCTTTGCATACGCTTCCATATCATTATGAAAATCGAGGTGCTCTTCCGTCAGATTCGTAAAGATCCCAACTCCGAACCGCAGCCCGTTCAGCTTATCAAGCTCCAAAGCGTGCGATGAAGCCTCCATGACAACGGTATCCGAACCGCTGTCAAAAGCGTTCCTGAGTTTTTTAAACAGAATTTCGGGATCCTCGGTCGTCAGTCCTCCCTCAAGGGTTCCGAACGTGCAGACACGGCTTCCCGCCGCTCTGTATATTTCTGATACTATCTTGCACGTGGACGTCTTTCCGTTCGTTCCGCTTACACCGATAAGCTTCATTTCCCTTTCGGGATTGCCATAACGCCGAGCACACAGCAACGGCAGAATCCTTCTGGTGTTTTCAACAACGATATACGGTAATCCGCAATTTCTTATATCTTCGGTCACGCTTTCAACGACGAGAACAGACGCGCCTTTTTCTTTGGCAACGCCCGAAAACGCATGCCCGTCTTGTCTTTTGCCTTTTATGCAGACAAAGATATCTCCATTTTCTACGTCTCCGCTTCTCGACGTTACACCGTTAACCTCCACGTCAAAACGCATTACAGTATTTTCTTTGATCTCTATTCCGTCAAGATAATTATACAGTTTCAAACAAACAGCCTCCGGATGCTTAATTATTGTAATTTAAACATCCATGTGCCTTTGTTAATCCGTGCCGTCGGTGTGTCTGAACTGAACCGTAACGACGCTTCCGCGCGGAACTACCGTTCCCGCTTCGGGGGATTGGCTTACGACCCTCGCGCCTACGCCTTCTTCAAAGTTCATCGCACCTTCGATCTTTATGTTAAATTTCTTATTTGTCAACGTCGTGTTCGCAACCGTCGCCGTCAATCCGATAACGTCGGGAACAGTTTCGTATTTATTGTTTTCCGGTTTTTCGTTTCCAAGGAAGAATATGATCCTACCCGTACTTCTGAGTACAGAGCTGCTTGCGGGAGGGATCTGTGCAACGACTTCGTTGCCCTCTCCTATGAACTCGCACTCAAGTCCCTGGTTCTTAGAGTTCATGGTTGCACTTTCAACCGTAAAGCCCTTATAATCCCATACGGTTACGTGCGCTTTCTTCTGATATTCTTCGTCATAAGACGTCTCAACGCCCATATACGGGAGAACTTCTTCGAGAAGATTCGAAATATAGGGGGCAGCAACCATACTTCCGTAAATGGTGCCGTCGGGTTCATCAACAACTATAAGTACGGCGATCTGCGGGTCGTCTGCCGGAGCATAAGCAACGCACGATCCTACATACAAATAAGAATTGCCGTTCTCGTCCAAAATATCTCTCTTCTGTGAAGTACCTGTCTTTGCGGCAACTTTATATCCCAAAACATACGCATTCTTTGCGCCGCCGTCGCCCGAAACGCCCTCTTCAAGTATCTGAGAAATATACTTTGACGTATTTTCACTTATAACCTGTCGCTTAACGTTCGTCTCGTACGATTTTACAACGTTTCCGTTCGAGTCAATAACTTTATCGAGCACGTGAGGAGTTACGAGATTACCGCCGTTTGCAACAGCGGATATCGCCGTGATCTGCTGAATGGGCGACGTTTTGAACGTCTGACCGAACGAATAAACGGAAAGCTCGACAAGATTAAGGTTCTGTCTGCTTACGTAAAGACCGCTCGCCTCTCCGCGAAGGTCAATTCCCGTTTTCCCGGTATATCCGTATGCGGTAAAGTAATTGTAAAAACGTTCCGAACCTATTCTGTGCCCTACTCTTACGAGCGTCGGGTTGCACGATTGCTGAAGCATACGCGCAAACACCATTTCGCCGTGTCCGCCTTTTTTGTGGCAATGGATCGGCTGAGGATAACCCGCAACGTCTATGTGGCCGACACATCTGAACGTTTCAAGCGGATTTATAAGATTTTCTTCAATCGCCATAGAAGAAGTAATTACCTTAAACGTTGATCCGGGCTCGTAAAGCCACGATACAGCCTTGTTATTCCACGAGGAGAACAAAAGCTCGTTATACTTCTGGTTATATTCATCGGACTCGGGTATATAACCGTATTCGTCAAGTTTTTTCAAATATTCGTCCGACAGCGTTCCGGGAGTATTCAAGTCATAGGTAGGATACTGAGCCATACCAAGTATGCCACCCGTATTTACGTCCATAACTATGCCGGTTACGCCTCCGCCTGACTTTGACTCTTCATAAGTCTGTTTTAGTTGCTTTTCGAGCAACTGCTGGATTCTCATATCGATAGTCGTAACTACCGTTTTTCCGTTTTCGGCGTTGATATAGCTTTCATATTTAAAAGGCATATCCATACCGAGACCGTTTTTTGCCGTAATATATCTTCCCGGCGTTCCGGTCAAATATTCGTCATACTGGAGTTCGATTCCGTAGCTTCCTCCGTCCGTACCGACGAATCCGAGTACGTTCGCCGCCAAAGAATCATAGGGATAATATCTTTTTGTCGTTGCTTCAAGATGCACCTGTTTTTCGAGATCGTTCTCCTGAACAAAAGCAAGAACCTTATCGGCAAGATCTTTTTCTACGTTCTTTTTGATCGTTTCGTCACGTCTGCCCTTTTTTAATGCTCTTTGATATATGGTATTGTAATCCACGTCAAGCATCTCCGAAAGATTGCGCGAAATAAACTTCGCCTGGTCTTCGTCTTCAATATCAACGGGAGATACAAACACTCTCCACACCGATATATTCGTAGCCAAAACGACGTTGTTTTTGTCAAGGATCTCACCGCGCTCCGCGGATACGGTGTTCGTACGCTGAATCTGATCAGTTACGCTCTGCTGATACTGCTTGTGCTGTATGATCTGCAAAGTAAACAAACGGCAGACTAATATCCCCCAAAGCACCGCAAATATAATCAACACTATCGTGCTTCTTTTTTTCATAAAAGACGCAAGTCTTCCGCTCATATTTATCTCATCTCCGTATCAACTTTACCTAAAAATCCCCATTTAACCAAAAGAGAGTAAAGAGTATATTCACAATACACCACTCTACCCTCAATTTCGCAAAATGCCTTACATTATAAATTTATTCAGCTTCAGTTTATATATTCCATCAATTCTCTGAAATTTTCACCGATGGAACTCATCACAGTGTTAATAAGGCTGTCTTCCGTGGTTTCGGGCTCCACAACCTCAATATGGTCTTTGTTGCCGATGGATATGTAATCTTTTCTTACCTCATCGGCTTTGACCATTCCAAGTTCATTCACAGCAGCATTCTCAATGACTCTGAGGTCATTTTTGAGTTCGACATCCAATCTTAACTCTTCTTCTTGCTTACGAAGTTCGGACAATTGTCCCTCAAGTGCCGAGATATCCTGGGTAAACTCATTGATCTGAGCCATGGTGAGCATCATGAACATGAACAGGACAGTGCAGATTACTGACACAAGCACAACTGAGGTCGGAAAAGGAACTGTTTTCTTCGCCTTGATCGTCCGAACCCTTGGCAACTCTTTTACAGCAGCAACGACTTTTACGTTATCAGAATCAAGCGCATGCGTTCTTATCGCATCACGCATTCTTTCATTAATTATTGCGGATTCATTCCTCGCGGAAGCATTCACCGTCTTTTCCGCGCGGACATTTTTTGACGTTTTTTTCTTTTCTTCATACGACTTTTCGTATGTCATCTCCGCTTTTCCCCCTAATCTATCTACTTATTATTCCCACAAAACGCATTCGCTTCCCACGGCGAACCGTTTTCTCATATCTGAATTTATCTTCTTTATTTTATATCTTTCGTGCAACTCTGAGTTTCGCACTTCTCGATCTCGGATTTTCTTCAAGCTCCCTTACGGAAGGCAATATCGGCTTGCGTGAAACAAGCTCGATCTGCGGTTTCTTTCCGCACATACACACCGGAAAATCGGGTGGGCACGTGCACCCCTTTACAAGTCCCGCCATAGTTTTCTTAACTATCCTGTCCTCGAGCGAGTGGAACGATATTACGGCGAGTCTGCCGCCGACCTTAAGCCTTTCGACCGCTGAAGTTATCGCAGGCTCGATTGCATCAAGCTCTCCGTTAACCTCGATCCTTATCGCCTGGAATGTCCTTTTTGAAGGATGAGGTCCGTCTATTCTCGCTTTTTGCGGTATAGCGGCTTTTATTATATCGGAAAGCTCCGACGTCGTTTCTATCGGTTTATTGTTTCTCGCTTCTTCTATAAAGCTTGCAATACGGGGAGCAAATTTTTCTTCTCCGTATTCGTATATGATCTGCTTTAATCTTTCTTTCGAATAAGTGTTTACAACGTCGTATGCCGTGAGGGCGTCCGACTTATTCATTCTCATATCGAGGTATCCTTCGTTGTTATACGAAAAACCTCTCTCTGCGGTATCAAGCTGATAAGATGAAACACCGAGATCGGCAATAACTCCGTCAACCTCGCTTATACCTAAATTATCGAGAACCGATCCTATGTTTCTGAAATTATCTTTTACAAATATCACCCTGTCGGAAAACTCCGCAAGTCTCTGTCTTGCCGCTTCGAGCGCATCGTCGTCTCTGTCCAGAGCGATATGCTTGCCGCCTTTGGTGAGCCTCTTTACGATCTCGTATGAATGCCCCGCTCCGCCGGTAGTCAGATCGACGTATATTCCGTCGGGTTTTATATCAAGTCCGTCTATACACTCGTTGAGCAGTACGGAATAATGAGAGAACACAATACTCATCAGAATCCAAGGGACATAAGCGTTTCTGCAAGCTCTTCGGAATTCATATCGTTTTCCTCGATCCACTTGTTTTCGTCCCAAACCTCAACGTGATTTCCAACACCGATCACATAAACGTTTTTGTCAAGTCCGGCGTACGCCTTGTGGCTTTGAGAAATAAGCACTCTTCCCTGACCGTCGATCTTCGTCTTGACAGCCGATGCCATGAGTGTTCTCTTTACGCGTCTTGCCTGTATTTCGGGCAGTGAGTTAAGTTTCTCGGTGAATTCTTCCCAAGCTTCTTTGGGGTAAACGGCAATACATTCGTCAATGCCCTTTACAACAAAAACCTCTTCTCCCAACTCGTCTCTCATAGACGAAGGAAGAAACATTCTGTTCTTAGGGTCTATCGAGTGTTTGTATTCTCCGGTAAACATCCATTCTCCGATCATTCAACTCACCTCCGTTTCAAAAATAATACGCAATAATTAAGTCTGAAAAATATCAAAAGGGTATAAAAAGCGAGCATCACTCAGCGGTCTCGGATAGCTGTCCGCCATAATTGCGTAACACCACGCCACCAAAGCCCCACTTAACTGACACTTTGCTACACTTTACACCACATATATTCTATATCATCTCCCGTTTTTTTTCAATAGTTTTTTTGCAATTTCTGTAACTTTATCATTTTAACAATTATGACAGCCGCCTTTTTGTGCACCATGCACAACACATTTTTTATTTCTACAAAAATAGAACTTTTTTCAACACGTTTTTTCTCCACATTCTCCAATTTTTTCATAAAAATGCACTAATTTTTTAAATTCAAAACAAAAATAAAAAACCGAACCTGTTTTTTTGATAACAAGTTCGGTTTTTTCTATTTATTTTCAGTATGCCCTAACCAAGATTTTTGATATAGTCTGCAACCCCTTCGGGCACGTACGGGGTAATGTCCCTGTTGTATTTTATCATATCTCTGACGAACGTCGAACTGATATGCTTGTACTCCGGCAATGACGGAACGAAAATCGTGTCATAATCACCTATGCTCTTATTAATCGCATAAAGATCGTATTCATATTCAAAATCGATGGTATCCCTTACTCCCTTTACGATCACGTCTATATTCTTGCTCTTTGCATAGTCAACGACGAGAACGTTTGTTACGTCGGTATACACGTTATCAAGTCCGCGCACCGCTATTTTCACCATTTCATAACAATCGTCTGCCGAAAATATACCCTTGCCGCTTTTTTCGGTATTTTTGAATACAACAACGTACACTTCGTCAAAAAGCTCCGAGCATCTTTTTATTATATCATAATGGCCGACCGTGATCGGATCAAAGCTTCCGGGTATCAATACTCTTTTCATTTTTTATTCCTCCGCATTATTTGCACAGAGTACGGTTATATAGACTCTGCCGTATTTGTTGTGCTTAACCACTTCAAGCCCTTCCGTGCAATATACAATATCGTCTTCACTTTCGCAAACAACTTTTGCATTCGGATTAAGCAAATCAAATTTCACCAAAGATTCGATCAACTCGGGAATGATCTTCTGAGAATAAGGGGGATCCAAAAATACTATATCAAACTTTTCTCTGTTCTTTGCCCCGCGCAAATAGTCCTTATAGTCAACATTTACGATCTTGCACTTATCTATTAGCCCTGTCTTGCGGGCATTTTTCTTGACTATCTCCATAGCTTCAATATTCTTTTCGACAAAAGTGCACCCCATAGCACCCCTGCTCAAAGCCTCAAGTCCGAGCTGGCCGCTGCCTGCAAACAGGTCGAGGACTTTTCTGTTTTCGATCTCAAACTGGAGCATACTGAACACCGACTCTTTTACTCTCTCGGCTGTCGGGCGGGTGTCAAGCCCCTCAAGCGTATCAAGTTTCGTTCCTCTTGCTGTACCCGTTATGATCCTCATTTTTACTTGTTCTCCTCTTTGTTGCGAAAATACGCGAATATATTTTCAGCATTTCTTTCCGACACACCCCTGACCGCCTTTATCTCGTCAAGTGAGGCGTTCTTTAACGCAGAAAGCGTCTTGAAATGCGCCAATATCTTTTTCGCTTTTTCTTTGCCTATTCCGTCTATTTCTTCAAGAACAGATTTTTTCAAAGTCTTTTCTTTCGATGCTCTCATCTTTGAAACCGTAAATCTGTGCACTTCTTCCTGAAGCTTAAAGATAAGCATATACACCTGTTTTTCCTTCGCTATACTTATTTCCCCGTTCTCGTCGCAAAGTGTACGCGTCTTGTGATAATCGTCTTTTGCCATACCGAATACGGGTATATCGAGCTTCAATTTTCTCAAAGTATCTTTTACAACGGATACGTGCCCTTTTCCGCCGTCAAGCAATATCAGATCGGGCAGCTTTATAAAACCCTCGTCTCCGTTTCTCGCGCGCTCAAAACGCCTCGTGATAGCCTCTTCCATAGAAGCATAGTCGTCCTGCTTGTCGGACAACGTCTTTATCTTAAACAAGCGGTAATCGCTTTTTTTAAACCTTCCGTTTTCGGCAACGATCATTCCCGCCGTTATATTCTCTTTTCCGTAGTTGGAAATATCATAGCTTTCAATTCGCTCGGGAAGCACCTCGAGTCCCAAAATCTGAGCCAACTTAACGAGAACGGCCTCGTCAGATGCTTTGCCCTCTTTGTACTGATAAGCATGTCTGGAAGCATTTTCGTAAACCATATCGCAGAGTTTTTTCAAATCTCCCCTTTCGGGTGTCTTGATCAAAACCTTTCTCTCCGCAATAGACCTCAACGCTTCTTCCAATGCACCCTTATCATCGCCTATTGCAAAGGAAAGCAACACTTCTTTCGGAACGTCTCCGCGTTTCGAATAAAAGTTATACAGAAAAGATTGCAAATCTTCCGTATTTAACAACTCGTCAGGGGTAAATATATAGTTCTCACTGTTTACTATTCTGCCCTCGCGAACAAAAAATACCGATATACAAGAAACCGCATCGTCCGAATAAAGAGCAAATACGTCGTGCTCGGAATCGGGACTGCCTACTATCTTGTGTCTCTGCCACACTTTTGCGAGAGCCTCGATCCGATCTCTGTACACTGCCGCCGCCTCAAACATAAGATCATCCGAAAACTTCTCCATCTGCTCGGTCAATCTCTTTTTCACTTCGGAAAAAGAGCCGCGCAAAAAAAGCACGATCTGCTTATATATGGTCTTATATTCTTCACTCGTAACCTTACCCGTGCAGGGACCGACGCAGTCGCCTATCTGGCAATACAGACAGGGTCTTTCTTTTCCGATATCCTTCGGAAACTTTCTTGCACACGAATGCACCTTAAAACATTTTTGGACCGTTTTAAGCACGCCGTATGCCGCCGAAATAGTAGAATACGGACCGAAATACTTTGCCCCGTCGCTTTTTTTTGCGTACACGACCTCTGCTTTTGGGTACTCGTCGCTCATCTGTATTCTGATATACGGCGCATTTTTGCC
>JAZNOI010000103.1:0-15085 GCA_045580755.1 Eubacteriales bacterium
TTCCTTTTTTTATATCATGGCGAGGTATGCGCCGAGTGGCGCAAGTGATGCAGCTCTGAGGAGCAGTGATGTATTGCGGCTATGCCGCAAAGTGAAGTGATGTGTTCCGTAGCACTTGCCGAAGGCAAACATCACTGCCGAAGGCAACATCACGCTGTAAGCACATCACGTTCCGCTTGCGGAACACATCGTTCCAAAAACAAAAGCACTTCTTTCGAAGTGCTTTTGTTTTTGGTGACCCGTGGGGGAATCGCTCTTGCTTTTTGCAAAGCAGAAAACCGGAGACAACATAATGCTTTGCAAAAAGCTTCGGTCACCGTTCAAAAAATGATCCACCGGATCATTTTTTTCACTGCGTTCGATTCCCCCTTCAAAGTTTGGTGTACGAAAAAACAGACATCCGAAAAATCGGATGTCTGTTTTTTGGTGACCCGTGGGGGAATCGAACCCCCGTTACTGCCGTGAAAGGGCGGTGTCTTAACCGCTTGACCAACGGGCCGTATATGGTAGCGGAAGTCGGATTTGAACCAACGACCTGCCGGGTATGAACCGGATGCTCTAGCCAGCTGAGCTATTCCGCCACATTTATACCGTTCCAGCGGAACGCTCGACTAGTATAACACAACGGTATGTGTTTGTCAACCCCTTTTTGAAAAAAATTTATACTTTTTTATCGTATTATAATTATTAAGTAATCTTTAAATAATGTAAGAAAAAACGTGTAATTATATTATAATGGAGCAAGTATTGAATAATTTTGATATATCTATTGAAATTTAATCAAAAATGTAATATAATTTTTGTTACAAAGCAAATGTTTTAACAATTAGTGATATATGAGTTAATTACAAAAAGATTAACTTTTTCGAAAAACCGAAAAAAGGAGATAATTGTTTTGAAATTATCATTCAAAGGCGGGGTTCACCCTCCGCAAAACAAAAATACCGCACATTGCGCAGTCGAGACGCTTCCTCCGTCAAAAATGGTCCACATCCCCCTCTCGCAACACATAGGCGGTGTGTGTACACCACTTGTAAAAAAGGGAGATATCGTTGATAAGGGTCAAATCATAGGCGATGTTGAATCGGGGCTTGGATGTCCCGTACACGCATCCGTTTCGGGTGTCGTTGACTCTATTGAGATAAAGACGAATGCTGCCGGCCAGAAAATGGGGCAGATCGCGATCATAAACGATTTTGAAGAAAGACTGTCGAAAGATATAACACCCATCAAAAAACCTCTCGCCGAGCTCACATTCGAAGACGTTGTCGAGATGACTCGCAAGGCGGGAATCGTCGGCATGGGCGGAGCTACTTTCCCGACTTATGCAAAACTCAGCTCTGCAAAGGGCAAGATCAAGCATCTTATAATAAACTGCGCCGAATGTGAGCCGTATATTACGGTAAACCACAGGCTGTTGCTCGAACAGCCCGAGCGCGTGCTTAACGGATTGAAAATATTGCTCAAGGTATTCGGTTTGCCCAAGGGCTATATAGCAATAGAGGACAATAAACCCGATGCTATTGAACTTTTAAACGAGAAAACAGAGGGAAGCGATCTCGTCGATATTTGTGTTATGAAGACCAAATATCCGCAGGGCGATGAGCGCCAGATCATATACGCTTTGACCGGTAAAGAGCTAACGTCGGGTCATCTTCCTTTTGAGGTCGGATGTCTCATACTGAATGCCGAGACCGTTGCTGCCATATACGACGCCGTCGTTTACGGAATGCCCGTTATAGAGAGATTCGTAACGGTTGACGGCGACTGCATAAGAGAACCCAAGAACCTCAAGGTTCGCATCGGTACGCCGATAAACGAGCTTATAGACTATTGCGGCGGCTTGATAAGCGATCCGCATAAGATTATTTGCGGCGGACCGATGATGGGCATTGCACAGTGGAAGATGTATGCGCCGACCACCAAGGGAACCTCGTCCGTAATCGTATTTTCGCAGAAAAACAGAAAGAGATTTACAAACACGCCTTCGTGCATACATTGCGGAAGATGCGTCGGACACTGCCCCATGCATCTTATGCCGAACTACCTCGTTGCTTTTGCGAACGACGGTCAGCTCGACAAGTGCCGCCAGTTTGATATACTCGGTTGTGTAGAATGCGGAAGCTGTTCATACGACTGCCCCGCAGACGTGCCGATCGTTCAGACCATAAGGGCGGCAAAAGGTAAAATACTCGAAGAAATGCGCGCACAAAAGGCGGCGCTTAACAAATCTGCCGTTGTGGCAAAAGAAGAAAAAGAAGAAAAGGGGGATAAGAGAGTTGAACACTGATTACACGAAAAATCCGTTGACCGTAACGTCTCCCCCGCATTTAAAGAACCCCGAAACGACGGGAACGATCATGCTCGACGTAATAATCGCTTTGATTCCCGCGTCTGCCTGGGGCGTATACGTTTTTGGCTGGCGTGCCCTTGCGATCATCCTTGCATCGATCGTTTCGGCAGTATTGTTCGAGGCTTTGTATCAGTTTTTTATCAACGTGCCCGTAACGGTTAAAGACGGTTCGGCGGTTGTAACCGGCTTGCTTTTGGCGTTGTGTCTCCCTGTCGGTGTTCCGATCTGGATACCGATTATCGGATCGTTTTTTGCCATAGTCGTCGTAAAACAGCTTTTCGGTGGAATCGGTAAAAACGTTGTAAACCCCGCCATTGCTGCAAGAGTATTCTTGTTTTTGGCATGGCCGAATCAGATGACGGTTTATACAAGACCTTATGCAAAGCTTCCGTTGTTTGGTAATATAAGCAACGTTGACGCCGTAGCGTCGGCAACTCCTCTCGAAGTATTGAAAAACGGAAAGATGCCCGAGACAAGTATATTTGACACGATACTCGGAAACGTAGGCGGATCGATAGGTGAGGTTTCGGCAGTATTGTTGCTCGCAGGCGGAGCTTATTTGCTTCTCAGAAAGACTATTAAGTGGCATATTCCCGTGGCGTACATAGGAACGGTGGCTCTCCTGTCGTTTATTTTTCCGCAGGCACAGCCCACGTTCAGTTTCGTACTTTACGAAGTGTTCGGCGGCGGATTGTTGCTCGGTGCGTTCTTTATGGCGACCGACTACGTAACGTCTCCGGTTACACGTACGGGCAGACTTATTTACGGCGTAGGCTGCGGTATCATAACGGTCGTTATAAGATATTTCGGTCAGTACGCAGAAGGGGTTTCATTTGCTATTATGATAATGAACCTGTTTGTATGGTATCTTGATATGTATACCAAACCTTCAAGATTCGGAGGTGTCGAAAAGAAATCATGAGTGATATGACCAATAAAGAAAACGAAATGATCAACGGTTCGGTCGAAGAGACCGAGGTAAAAGAGATCGAAGAATCTGAAGTTGTAGAAAATGAAGAGGTCGAAGAGACCGAAAACAAGGTTAAAAAAGCCCAAAAGGCTTTTGACTGGAAGTACTATTTTAAAATAGGTATAACGCTTCTCGTTATATCTGCCGTAACGGCGACGCTTTTGGCTTTTGTAAATTATCTCACGAAGGATAAGATCGCCGAAAACGAGCTTGCGGTAATGAAAGATGCAATAGTAAAGATATTCGGCGACTGCGACAAGATCGAGGCTGTTGACGTTAAGGTCGAAGAGCCCGTTGTTGCGGTATACGAAGTGTATGACGGCAACATAAAGAAGGGTTACGGAATACAGGTTGCGCCGACGGGCTTTAAAGAGGCGATCGGAATAATCGTCGGAGCAGACGTTTCGGGCAACTGTGTCGGCGTTGAGATAACGTCGATTTCCGATACTCCCGGAGTCGGAACAAAGGTTCAGGAAAAGGGATTTTTGGACGGATTTAAGGGACTGAACGGCAAAAACGTATCCGAATATGACACTATTTCGGGAGCGACGATATCATCGTCTGCCGTTAAAGAGGGCGTAGAAGCGGCTTTGTCGCTTGATATATTTGGCAAAGACGATAAAAAGCCGGAAGAATCGGAGAAGACGGACGAACCCGACGAGACATTGGAAGATAAACCCTCCGAGGACGGTCCCGTTGAAGAAGAAACCTCGGGCAACGATCCCGTCGTACAGCCCGACGAACCTGCGGCAGATGACAAAGAGCTTGTGTAAGGAGGGAACGGTATGAGTAAAAAGAATTCAATACTTGCACAGTTCGGTGAGGGTATAATATCGAATAACCCCACGTTTGTTCAGCTGCTCGGAACGTGTCCCGCGCTTGCGACGACGACGTCAGCGTCGAACGCTCTCGGTATGGGCATATCGGTCGTGCTTATTTTGATGTGTTCCAACCTGTTTATATCACTTCTTCGTAAGTTTATTCCCGATCAGATAAGAATTGCCTCGTATATAGTAATTATATCGGGCTTCGTCAGTATGCTTGAGTTGCTTATCAAGGCGTATTTGCCCTCGCTCAGCAACTCTTTGGGGTTGTTTATCCCCCTTATCGTTGTAAACTGTATTATTTTGGCGAGAGCCGAGGCTTTTGCATCCAAGAATAAGCCGTTGCCGTCGGTAATAGACGGTCTTGCAATGGGACTTGGCTTTACGTTCGCTCTCGTTATACTCGGTTCGATCAGAGAAGTGATCGGAGCGGGAACGATTTTCGGAGTAAACGTATTCGGAGACTGGTATGAACCCGCGATCCTGTTTATAATGCCTCCCGGCGCGTTTATTACTTTAGGTTTTGTAATAGCGCTGGTGCAGAAGCTGAGAGACAGACGCGAAAAGTACGTAAAAGCTCAGAAGATCGAACTTAAAAGACTTGAAAGGGAGGCGGGAATATGGAAGGATTAAGCTTTTCGGGAATACTGCTGCTTATAGTATCCGCTATATTTATTGACAACTTCATCTTTTCGAAGTTCCTCGGATGCTGTCCCTTTTTAGGCGTTTCAAAGAATCCGTCGACAGCTCTCGGTATGGGTTGTGCCGTTATATTCGTAATGACCCTGTCGAGTGCGGTTACACACACGGTTTATCACTATATACTCGTGCCCACGAAGCTTGAGTATATGAAGACGATCGCATTTATTCTGATAATAGCGTCGCTTGTTCAGATGATAGAGTTTTTCTTGAAGAGCAAGGTTCCCGCGCTTTACGAATCGCTCGGAATATACCTTCCTCTTATAACGACGAACTGTGCGGTTCTCGGTGCGGCTCTCCTTAATATCCAGAACGGATACGATTTTATAGCGTCCGTAGTTTTCGGATTTGCATCGGGCGTGGGCTTTACCATGGCAATACTCATATTCGCCGGTGTAAGAGCGAGAATGAACTTCTCAAAGCCTCCCAAATCGTTTAGCGGAACACCGATCGCTTTGATCACGGCGGGTCTCATAGCAATGGCGTTTATGGGATTCTCCGGAATGAAGATCGGGTAAGAGGGGAGAAGTTTTATGGATAATATTTTATATGCGTTTTTGAGTTTTGCGGGCATCGGCCTTATTCTCGGAGTTTTGCTTGCCCTTATCTCGAAGATCTTTGCCGTAAAGACGAACCCCAAGGTTGAAGAGATCGCCGAGCTTTTGCCCGGAGCAAACTGCGGCGGATGCGGTTATGCAAGCTGCCACGCGCTTGCTGAAGCGATCGAAGCGGGCGAGGCGAAAACGAATGCCTGCCGAGCAAACAGCGAGGACAATATAAAAAAGATAAGCGAAATTATGGGCGTCGAGGCTGAAAAGACTGTCAGAATGAGAGCACAGGTCATGTGCTCGGGAACTTTTGACCGAGTTCGTTCGAAGTATATTTACGAAGGCCCCCGTGACTGTGCGGCTGTCGTAAAACTCGGCGGCGGTAATAAGCTTTGTTTGAACGGTTGTATCGGTTTTGGAACGTGCGTTGCGAAATGCAGCTTTGATGCTATCAAAGTAATTGACGGCGTTGCTCATATCGACTATGATAAATGTACGGGTTGCGGAACGTGCGTGTCCGCCTGCCCCAAGCAGATCATAAAGCTTATCCCCTATCACAGTGCCTACTGGGTAGGCTGTATGTCGGTCGACAACGGCAAGATGACCATGAAAAACTGCGACGTAGGATGTATTGGTTGCCGCCTTTGCGAAAAAGGCTGCGAATACGGCGCGATCAAAATTGAGAATTTCGTCGCTTCTATCGACTACGAAAAATGTACCGGCTGCGGTGCATGCGTAGCAAAGTGTCCCCGTCATATCATCAGAACGGGTAACCTTGCGCACCACGAAAAGAAGATGGCAGAAAAAGCACTGAAGAAATAAAAAACGTATATGGGCAAAACCCATATACGTTTTTTTACCTTTTAATACACTTCGGTTGGGGATTACGCCGAACGATGTTACATTTAGTGATGTTTAACAGTTTGTGTTGACATTATATCAGTAATATGGTACAATTTCATAAAGAGGAATAATATGTAATAGAAGTTATAGATTAAATTGAACAACCGAACGAACTATGGAGGAAAATATGAAAAGTGGGATACGACTATTGTGTCTATTGCTATGCATGGTGATGTTTGTGTCATGCGGTAAACAACCAAAAGAAAATACAGAGCCTGATAAAGAAGCTGCTGAAAGTACTTCTTCCGGAGATTCGGCAAATAATTCACTAGCATATACTACCCGTGCTGACGATGTGTGGGAAGTGCTTGAACAAGCAAATAGAATATTTACAGGCAAGTTAGTGTCATTTGATGAAGATTTAAGTAAAAACAATCAGGATCAAATTTATTGTGCCAAAAAAGGAAAGGCGAATCTAACAATTGAAGTGGACGGTGTATACAGGGGCGAATATTTAGTTGGTACAACTGTTCAAGAAGTGTATGATTATGGTGTTTTTAGTGATATAAACAACCCCGATTTTTGGGAAGTTGGTGAAAGATATTTATTTATATTAGGAGATATCACAACAGGAAATCTAACAAAATCTGTACCGAAAAATTCAAAACACTCTGTTTTGAAATTGGATGGTTCTGGTAAATATGAATTGATTGACGGTAGCGTTGATCGTATGAGTGGTGTCTATCAACCAGAACCGAATAGTATCTATGAACTATTTAATGCTTTGTATGGAATTGAGGGTTTGGTTGAGAGTTATTTTCACAAAATTTATTCTCAATATGAAGGTGTAACTTTTAATAACGGTTACGTTTGGGATCCGGGTGAGAACTTTGAATATACATTGGAGGAGATGTATGAATTAGCAGAAGATGTATATTTTGGTGAAATAATTTCATTTGTTGATCACTTCTATGATGAGATTCTGGTGCAAAGCCAACGCGAATCGCCACAATTGTATAAATTAAAAGTCAGAGTAATGACTGTGTACAAAGGAGATTTGAAACCCGGCGATATTATTGAGGAAATCACGTTTTATTTTGATGGGTATGAAAGAAAGGATGAGGATGGGTTTGCTTCACGAAGTACTAACAAGACCTTCTTTTTAACCGGTGGGGCGTTAGATTGTGGATACGACCTTGATTCGGATTTTTGGGCTAATGGGAGACCTTATATTTTATACTCGAAAGAGTGAGTAATCATATTCTGTATTAGGGAATATTGACATCAAAAAGTGTAGGACAGATTAAAAACGGATAAAGCATAAACAAAACAGCTCGGATTTTACCGAGCTGTTTTATTTATGTTCATTTTATATCGAGTTTTGGCGGAACGTCAATGTCGTCTGAGACGTATTTGCCGTTCTTTTTTCTTTGCTTAACGCATTCGGTAAGCAGGTATTCGATCTGTCCGTTTATTGAACGGAAATCGTCTTCTGCCCATGCGGCCACGGCGTCATAGAGCTTAGCCGACAAGCGAAGCGGTATCTGTTTTTTTGCGTTATCGCTCATATCAATACAAACTTCCTGAATTTACTACGGGTTGTGCATCGTGGTTTCCGCAAAGAACTACAAGAAGGTTCGAAACCATGGCGGCTTTTCTTTCTTCGTCGAGCTCGACTACGTTATTCTGGCTGAGTCTCTCGAGTGCCATTTCTACCATTCCGACAGCACCGTCAACGATCATTTTTCTTGCGTCGATTATTGCCGAAGCTTGCTGGCGCTGCAACATAACTGCCGCAATTTCGGGCGCGTATGCAAGGTAGGTGATCCTTGCTTCGATGATCTCGATACCTGCTTCGTGAACTCTTTCCTGGATCTCTCCTTTTATTCTTTCGGCGACTAACTCGCTCGAACCGCGGAGACTGCCGTCGTCTGCCAGTCCGTCGCCCGTCGTATCGACGTTGGGAGCAACGTCGTAGGGGTATATTCTAACTACGTTACGGAGAGCCGTGTCGCACTGGAGAGAAAGGAATTCTTTGTAGTTGTCTACGTTAAATACAGCCTTCGCCGTGTCAACTATCTTCCAGGTAACGGCAATTCCGATCTCGACGGGGTTGCCGAGACAGTCGTTGATCTTCTGTCTGTTGTTGTTGAGCGTCATAACCTTGAGCGAGATCTTTTTGCTTGTAAGCTCAATACTCGTTTCGGCTGTGTTGGCGCCGATAATGGTCTGAGTAACCGATTTTACGTCGCCGCTCTGATTGAGCTTTGTATGGGACGCGGGGTTGACTGCCGTGCAAAAAGGATTAACAAAATAGAAGCCGTCGCCTTTCAATGTGCCTATATATTTTCCAAAAAGGGTGAGTACGAGCGCTTCCTGGGGTTTTAACACCTTAAGTCCGGGAATAAATATCCATGCGGTACAGAGTACGACCAGAGATATTATAAACAATACGGGGCTTTGACCCATCTCGAGCATGATCGCTCCGTATACTGTTCCGGCTATCGCAGCCGCAAACACAGCTATTAACACCAAGAGCACTATCATGCCTTTGCCTTTTTTTGATAAAATTATTTCGTTCATAGATTTATCCTCCTAAGTTGATATCATAATGATATCATAAAAATATCTGTTTGTCAAGTAAGATTTATGAAAAAAACAAAAGCGAAATAAGTACATCCGATATCGAAAATAACACATATAATAAAAAGGATGCTTTTTGTTTTGAGGGGAACGGAATATGTGTAAAATTGTTAAAAAATTCATATATAATATGTTAATTTTGCTGTTGACATTGACTTGGGGCTGTGATATAATGAATCCGTGTAGTTATCCACTTTTATAGCCATATTTATATGTATATAAAATAATTACAAATATATTTTTACAAAAAGGAGAAAACTTATGAGAAAATTTGCTAAATTTCTCATCCCGGCACTTTTGATCGTGGCGATAGTTGCAGCTTTTGCTATTTTTGCATCTGCAGAAGAAAAAGTTGTCTACGTTTCATCAACGGGTACCGGTGACGGCACATCTGCTACCAGTCCTATAGGACCCGGTTTGGTAAATGGTGAAATTACAAATGGTGCTACAGACGCTAGTAAGGTAGTATACCACACCTTTACAGACACTCCCTATGCTGAAGCTGTTGCAAAACTTCATGAGCTTCAGGCTGGCGGCAAAACGAAATTGGTCGGTGATTATGTGTGGAAGGCATCGCCTCTCTACAGAGCTTTTGAAGCTATGGGCACAAGCTCCGGCACGATCGTTGTTATGGACGAGGTTGCAATCGAGGTTGCTGACCGTATGGAAAACGGCAGTGCAGCCGATGCTACGATTCCCACGACCATAACAGGGAAAATTACCGTAACAAGTAATTACGGCGGCACAGATTACAGAACAAGCGGAGCAAAGCTTGTTTTTGACCAGTCCCATTGGACTTCTGTCAATTTATCTGTTCGCAAAGCAAGTGTGACTTATAAAGATCTTGACATTAAACATCTTTACAACAGCACAAACAGTCCCGGTTCGTGGACACGCGCAGCTATCTTCTGCCACGGTACCGAGACAGTATTCGATACCGGCTTGAAGGTTGAATCTTACGATATTAAATCCGGTACTCCCACGAAGACCGCATCCCAGATTTCGATCTTTGCGGGCGGTAGATTCCAGCCCTATACAACGGGTAACGTTACCGTAAAATCCGGTGATTGGCTTGCTGTATACGGCTCCGGCCACAGTATGAGCTCAACAAATCACGGTTCTCTTTCCGGTAACTCCACCATCAACGTCGAGGGCGGTAAGATCGCAACGTTGTACGGCGGCGGCAGCACACTTTCCAACAGAAAGTACGCTTCTATCGACGGCAATCTTGCAGTTAACGTAACCGGCGGTGAAATTACGAAGATCCAGGCTCTTTCCAGCGCAGGCGTTAAGGGCGAAGTGGCTATCAACGTTAAGTATCCCGCAAAAGTAGGCGAGATCGCTTACGGTTCCGGTACAAATACACCTACAAAAGCAGAAGTTACATACGACGTAGGCACTGTTGACGCTGCAAAGATCGACAGCAAGTTTACGGCAGCAGCAAAAGAATTTGTAATATTCGTTTCCGCAACGGGCACAGGCGACGGTTCTTCTCCTGAAAACGCACTCGGCCCCGGCAACGTAACGGGTAAACTTTACAAGTCTTCTAAGAGTGACGCAAACGTTGTTGCTGACTGGAACAACGTTCCTTACGCAACTGCAGTTGCAGAAGCTAAGACTCTTTCTGCTACTTATCCTTGTCTTATTGACGGTGATAACGCTCTTCTTAAGGCGTCTCCCGTATACAGAGCATTCCTTGCAACCAAGGACAGAGATGCGACTATCGTATTTATTGACGAAGTTAAGATCGAAACAGGCGACCGTATGGAATATTCATACGTATCCGGCGGAGCACACGTTGGTTCCGGCGGCGGCCCTGCTGAATATAAGCTTCCCAAGACGAACAACACTGTAAAACTCACAACAACGTACGGCGGCGTAAACTATGCATCTACAAAGGACGCTAAACTCGTTTTCGACCGTTCGACATGGAACTCTATCAACATTCAGCTTGAATGTGAAACCGTTTGGGAAAACCTCACGTTCGAACACAGACAGGCTAAGGCATACTGCAACAACGTATCAGGCGGCAAGGCATCCTACATTTGGCCTACAAACGGTATGATCTTCTTCTCCGGTTACGACACGGTTATCGGCAACGGCGTTACGACAAAGGCAACGACTGACGGATCTGCCACCTCAGGTTCGTACGCTATGCTCTTTGCAGGTAAAAGATACCAGAACGTTACTACCGATGCTGACGGTCAGCAGATCACAATTAAGTCCGGTTTGTGGCACTATCTCGGCGCTGCAGGCTGCGGTATGAACGCTGCTAACCCCGGAATAGTTACGGGTAACGTAGAGATCGTTGTTGAAAAGGCAACTTCAGGTACTTCTACGAACATCGTTGACCTCGCGGGCGGCGGTCATACGACCAGAGGTTCTGCATACGTTGACGGTAACGTAACTATTACCGTTAAGTCCGGCGCAAGAGTTCAGAACAACTTGTACGCTCTCACAGGCGCAGGTTGTAGCGGTCACGTTGTAATCAACGTTAACGAAGGCGCTATCCTTTCCGAAAAAACATCGTTCGTAGGAGCACATTACCAGAACGGAACTGCAGTTAAGACTGTTCTTCCTCAGTCTGTTAAGTTGAACTTCTACACAACGGCACTTTACGAAGAAGATATCAATACGAAGGGTGATTTCGAAACAGCACCCAACGTATATAATCCTATTGACAAGGCACCCGTTACTCCTCCCCCTCCGTCAACACCCGGATCGGGAACACCTGCTGTTTCCGCAGGTCAGACTGTAATTTACATTGCAAATGAATCCAAGGGTACAGGCGACGGTTCGACTCCTGCAAACGCAATGGGTCACGATTCCGATTACTACACGACTCTTGCAAGAATGAAAGAACTCCTTGCAAAGGGCACGCTTTCTACGACAGAGTCATCAGAGTTTACCACTCTTAAAGCAGCTCAGTACAAGAAGCATGCTTTCTACAAAGCTGTTATGGCTAACAGCCAGGCTATCGTTAAAAACGGCGGTGCGATCGTAATCGTTGACGAATTGACGTTCGACACCGGTGACGGCTTCAGAGCTTCGTTCTCTGAATTCCCCTGGCATGCATCTTCCGGTTCGAAGTTCATCACTCTCACAAGCTATTATGACGGTGTTGACTATCGTGCATCCGGCGCAAAACTTATCTTTGATACATCCGTAATTGGTATGAACGTTAGAATTAACGCTCCTTCCATTTGGGAATACCTCAATATTGAAAATATTTACAACACAGCAAGAACAACGGGCGACGACAGCTTCTTGATGCTCTCCTTCTACGGTAAGCAGACGATCATCGACGAAGAAGTTTCTGTTGTTGCAAAGGATATCAGACCTTCCGGTAAGATCACAAGATATCCTACACTCACAGGTTATGACAGACTTGGTTCTAAGAATGCACAGGTTGTTGCTAACCCCAACATTACGATCAACTCCGGTTCGTGGGGCGAAGTTTACGGTTCCGCATACGGTTCACTCGTTAGCGGTATAGACCAGTACGGCGCACTCAAGGGCGACGTTACTGTAACTGTAAACGGCGGTTATATCAGCAAGCTTATCGGTACATCCAGAGATGACTGGACGGCTGTAAACGTTGGCGTAACGGGTAACGTAACGATTAACGTTAACGGCGGTCAGGTTGTAAACCTCTACGGTACGAACCACATTGACGTTGCAGGTAAGATCACTGTAACTGTTGCAAAAGAAGCAGTTGGCATGCAGACCGCATGGGGATCTACCAACAAAGTCGTTCCCACAAGCGCTGAAATTACTTATGACAGAGCAGCAGTTCAGGACGAAAACGTTCTCTACTGGACAAAGACCACAGCTCAGGGCGTAGCTCCCGTAATTCCTGAAGACGTTGTTTACGTTGCAGACGTAGCAAGGGGTACAGGCGACGGTTCTTCTCCCGAAAACGCAATCGGTGCAGCAGCAGGTTACAACGACAAGTACAATAGAGTTGTTGAAATTATGTCTATCGCCGCTGCTAATAGAACACAGGCTGAAAAAGATGAGCTCACAGCTCTTAAGAGCGCATATAAAGAATCCGCACTTTACCGTGCAATGAGCAAGTTGACCGCTAAGGGCGGTATCGTAGTATTCGTTGGACCTACAACGGTTAACACGACCGACTCTTTGGCAGACAATACAAGTAACGGTGACTTCCAGTGGCCTGTTTCGGGCAACAAGAGAGTTACGTTTACAAGCGTATATGACGGCGTTGACTACAGAACACAGGGCGCTAAGTTCATCATCGACAGATCCGTTGTCGGCGTATCATTCGATATTAAGACTCCTATCCTTTGGGAAAACCTTAACATTGATTACGTATACAACTCATCCAAGAGCACAGGCGATTGGAGCCATTCGATGATCTGGTTGAGAGGTTATCACGGTGTATTCGGCGAAGGCTTGAAGGTTACACCTATTGACGTACATACGACCAAGTCCGAGTGTTTCCCGACGATCGCAGGCGGTCACAGATATTCTGACCAGAACGGCGATACACAGATCACGATCAATTCCGGTACATGGGGCACGGTATTCGGCTCCAACTACGGTAGAATTTCTTCTAACGTAACGTACGGACATAGAAAAGGTAACGTTACAATTAACGTAACCGGCGGTAAGATTACAAAGCTTATCGGTACATCCCGTGACGACAGCACAACATGTAAGCCTATCGTTACAGGTAACATCACGATCAACATCAGCGGTAACGCAGAAGTCGTTACACTTTACGCTGCAAACCGTTACGGTGTAAACGGTAAGATCGTAACAAACGTAACAGGCGATTCCTACGTTGGAACAGCTTGGGGCTACCACTACACATCCGCTACAAAGGATGCACAGCCCACAGATGCTACTATCAACTACGTACGCTCCGCTATCCACGAAGCTGACGTTAAATACTGGACAACAGTAAACGCAACAGGTGAAGGCGAACCCGGAATCCACGGTCCCGTAATCTACGTTGCAACATACTCGAGAGGTACAGGCGACGGTTCGTCTCCCGAAAACGCTCTCGGTAACGCAAGCGACTACTGGTCAGTACGTGCTCAGGCACTTGCATACATCAATGCAAACGGCGGTAACAACGCGGGTCTTCCCGACGCACAGAGCAAGGTTGTAACGTCTGTTTACAAGAAGTCTGCACTTTACCTTGCGCTTTCCAAGAACAACAACCAGATCATCAACGAAGGTGGTACGATCGTTGTTTGCGAACCCCTTGTTATAAATGCAACCGACGGTATGAGACGTTCACTCGCTGACTTCCGTTGGCCTGCAGATGGTTCCAAGACCATCAAGATCACCAGCGTTCACGACGGTGTTGACTACAGATGGAGAGGCGCTAAAGTCGTTCTCGATACAGTAGACCTCGGCTTGTCTATCGATATTAAGTCTCCTACATACTGGGATGCAGTTGTTATCGAACACAGATACAACTCCAAGAACGGTAAGGGAGTTAACAACGGTGCGGTTATCGCAGCAGGCGGTAACGAAATTACCTTCGGTTACTGTGTAACTTCTACTGCAGTTGATGTACGTGAAGAGGAAGACAAGAGAGTTGAGATCTATCCCTCCATCGCAGGCGGCGGTAGATATTCTGACTACAAGAAAGACACACGCATTAATATAAACGGCGGTCAGTGGGCAATGGTTGTCGGCGGTACATGGACAGGTGCGAACACAGGTCATACCACGATCGGTATCGGCGGCGGTAAGATCGGTACGATCTGCGGTACAACACAGCCTACAAGCACGAACTCCAAGTACATGGTAACAGGTACAGCTTGGATCGGTCTCTGGGCAGGCGAAGTAGACAATGTTTACGGCGTCGGCAAGAACGGTATCAAGTGGGGTAGCGTTGGTGTTGCAGTAGGTAAGGATATGGTTATAAACGGTAAGGTTTATGCTACACATCCCGACTACGAAGGCGACACGATCCCTGCATTTGCATACTACAATGCAGCTGAGGTTGACGAAAAGAAACTCGTTGGTTTCTCGACAACAAGTCCTCAGACAGGATCTCCTCTCGTTTACTTGGCAGCTGTTGCGATCATCGGCCTTGTTGGCACGAGCATCGTGATCTCCAAGAAGAGAAGCAAGATCGAAGACTAATAAACACTAATTAAAAGGTGTATGAGCCAAAAGCTCATACACCTTTTTGTATTTTCTTTTTTATTGCTTTCTTGGCTGG
>JAZNOI010000104.1:0-6413 GCA_045580755.1 Eubacteriales bacterium
ACTAAATAAAAAACGCCACCGCAAAACAAAAACAATTTCGCGTTTTTTAAACGAGCACAAACAGTCAGGGCTTCGCCCCGAACCCCACAAGAGACGCGCTTTTGTAAAAGCGCCCTCTTGACTCCAACCAAAACTTTTAAAATTTAATAATCTCCATCCGTAGGGGACGGCGCCTTCGACGTCCCGTTTATATAAACGATTTAACAAGGAAGATTCCAAAGATGGAAAATCTTTGGTCGTTTGGTGGTGGGGGTCAAGGGGAGGAGGAATCGAAACCTCCTGCCCCTTGGCGCCTTCTTTGTTTTACTTTCTTGGCAAGGCAAGAAAGTAATAAAAAAGAAACAAATAAGAAAAAACAAACACGCTGACGCGTTTTTTAATGAGTACAAACAATCTGGGCTTCGCCCCGAACCCCACAAGAGACGCGCTTTTGTAAAAGGCCCCTCTTGACTCCAGCCAAAACTTTTAATCGAACTATATTTTTTTGTTCGTACGTTCGGCAACAAAATAATCCCCGAAAACACTCTTGTGTTCGGGGATTTTTTCTATTTATAATACTACTTTAAACCCAATACGCGTGCCGCCGCTTCGATATGCCGTGATCTCTCCCCGATGCTTTTCCGCGATCGCCTTCGCCATCGACAGTCCAATACCGTAACCACCCGTAAACTTCCGAGCCTTGTCCGCTCTGTAAAAACGGTCAAAAAGCCTGTGAAGCTCCACTTCTCCAACGGCACCGTAAGTATTCTCGACAGTCAAAACGACCCGCCTTCCTCGGTGTAGGTATACGCTGATCTCACCGTCGTTATCACAGTATTTCACAGCGTTGTCAAGCAAAACCGATATAAGCCTTCGGATAAGTTCGTCGTCTCCGTCGTATTTTATACCCTCGTCTACGTTCATCTTGAGTATTTTATTCTTGCTTTCTGCAAGGGGTTTAAATTCGGATGCAATGTCGGTAACAATATTGCTCAGATCAAGCCTTGTTACGTTCAAGACTTGCCCATCCTCGTCCATTCGGGAAAGCGCAACAAGCTGATTCACAAGCTCGGTCATTCTGTGCCCCTCTGAGCGTATATCCTCGAGCCACTCGTTTTTCCCCAGCTCCGATTCCGCAATATCGAGGTTTGCAAGGATCAGCGTCAGCGGCGTGTTCAACTCGTGGTTCGCGTCTGTAATAAACTGTTTTTGCTTTTCATAGCTTTCTGCAATCGGCTTTACCGCCTTTTTCGACAGCAAAAATATGAGTATCAGCACGAGGGCAGCGCATCCAAGCAACACGACTCCCGATATAACGGTAGATTGCATAAGCGACGAACGGCTCATACTGCCGTCAACAAACACTACTCCCTTTCCCATATCGGTCGAAAATATCTTATAGCGATAATTCGTTATCCACCCGCGCTCGTTTTTTCCGCCGATAACTTTTTTCGAATACTCGATCGCCTTTTCGTCGGTAATAGAATATATCGACTCGGTATTTGTTTTCACCACTTGTCCTTCACTGTCAAAAAACACGGAAAAATGGCGTGTCGAAAAGGGCGTTTCGGACGTAATGAACTCAAAACCGTGTTCGTTTCTCGGCGGCATCTTATCGGGGTGCGGCTTTTCCTCCATATACCCCGGAAATCTTCCGCCGCCCTCGGACACTCTGTCTGCAAGCATATCCATATTTCTGTTCATTGAAGAAATATTCAATGCGAGTATCACGCCGAACACCAGCCCTACCACCGCAAGCACGGACACCGTGCATATCACTATAAATCTCTTTTGCAGCTTATAGATCATACGTCAGCCTCCAAAATATATCCTGCGCTCCGTACGAATCTGATCGTTATTCCCGCACCAATCTGATCAAGCTTTTTTCGGATATTCGAAACGTGAACGTAAATAACGCTCATATCAACGTCGGTATTCCAACCCCAAATATGCGTAATAAGCTGCTCTGAAGTTACGATCACTCCTTGGCTCTGCATCAGCATCTCCATTACCTGAAACTCTTTTCCGCTCAGCGCCTGCGTCTTGTCGCCGCATACAAGCTCGTATGTCGAACGGTTAAGCGACAGCCCGCCGAAAGTCAACATATCGGGCGTATAAATATCTTTTCTGCGCATCATCGCTCGCACCCGTGCAAGCAGTTCTTTCGTAGAAAAAGGCTTTGGGAGATAGTCGTCCGCGCCCGCATCGAGCCCCTCGATCCTTTGATCGATCTCGGTTCTCGCCGTCAAAAATAGCGCAGGAGTCGTTATCCCGTTTGTCCTCAGCTTTTGCAACAGAGTTATGCCGTCCATGCCCGGCATCATAATATCCAGCACCAGCCCGTCGTATTCATCGGAGGATGCATAATCAAAAGCGTCGGCTCCGTTATCAACTCCGTCCACGGCATAATTGTTGAGTTCAAATATATGCACCAGGCTTTTAAGCAATTTCGGATCGTCCTCTGCGATCAGTATTCGCATATCTGCTCCCCTCCTCTTTTCTTATAATCCATACATTTTTTGTATCGCGTCTATACCGTAATTATAGCGCAGATCGGGTGCCGTATCAAGCTCGGATTGTAAAATCAGTTCCAAGCAACTCCGTTTTCGTCAAGCTCGACGGAAACGGACGTTACGTTTTCAATATCGGGATCGTTGTCTCCCAGCACTATCACGAGCGCCGAGGATACGGACGAAGGCATTTTCAACGTTGCAGTCGTATTTCCGATTCCGACCGTGAGATAACTTCCCGCCGAAAGACCGGTCTGCACCGTTTTGCCGACACTTGAAAAGTCTTTGCAGTGGGTCGCTTCGTTCGACATTCCGCCGCGCGGCATAATTGCGATCACACAGCCGCCGGTATACGCATAACCTTGCTCCGAGTCAATAGCGGAATTTCCGTTTGAATTGGAAATGACCACTGTATTACCGCCCGAGAAAACGATGCCCTGATACGACGTGCGGCTGTTCGAATCGATGCCGTCTCCGGTGCAGTAAATATAAACTCTGCCGCCGCTGACGGCTATTGCCGTGCCCGTCGTTGCAGTCGCGTTAATACCGTCGTCCTTTGCGTTTACCGAAACGTAACCGCCCGAAATATTGACGTTCGTTCCCTCAATACCCTCGTAAGAATAGGTTACGCTGACCGTTCCCGCTGCGACAGAAAGCGTACCGTCAGCATGCATTCCGTCATCGTTTGAATAAATTGTAACATTGCCGCCTTTAACCGTTACGTTTCCGAGCGGCGTTTCTCCGTTTTCGAGCGAGTTATCGTTGTTGGCATGAATTGCATCGTCGTACGCCTTGATGTTGATCACTCCGTCATTTATCACTATCTCGTTTGCCGCCTTGATGCCCTTTGTAGAATAATCGCCCTTGTCGGTATTACCGCCACCCATACCACCGGGACCGCCCATACCGCCGGGACCGCCCATACCGCCGGGACCGCGTCCGCCGCCGAAGCCACCCTCTTGAATAGTAGTGGTGTAGTTCGTCCATTCGTAGTAAAGCCCGTTATACGAACTCGTCAAAGCAAGCGTATCGCAGGCACTGTTCGGTGTCAGATAATCTGACGACACGATACATTCTTCCTCCTGTCCTCGCTGTGACTCTTTTTCGTATATAAAGAACTGTTGTTTTGCATACTCGGGCATCGGAGGATAAGAGTAGTAGTAATAACTGCTTCTGCCTCCTGACACTTTTGAATGGTATTCGGCGTTCACCCATACGTAATCCGTGTCTGAATTATAATACTTGACCGAATAATAATAGGCATCGCTTGTAAAGCGGATATAATTTGCATCCGCCAACGTCGCCGTAACCTCTTTTGAGTAGTTCGAGTACTTGTCCGTATAAATATTCAACACAGTGGTGCTGTCGTCGATATTGACGTTATAGGCAGCGTCAATACCGTCGCAAGCGGCGTATAAGCTGTGCGTGCCGCCGACAATGCTGACAGTACCGCGCTGATTTCCCTTGCTCGAAACGTCGCTGTTCGACGTCTTTATACAATCACCCGCCGATGCGATCAGAGTGGTATTGCCGCCCTCGATCTCCACGCTGTCATTGCCCTTCAAGGAGTTGTCGATACAAGCAACGAGAAGGGTTAAATTCTTAACCTGCAGGTCGTCTTTTGAGTGAATTCCGTTGTTGTTTTCGGAAATGACGGTCAGCTCGCCCTTTCCGCCGATCTCGAGGTCAACTTCGGAATGAACTGCTCCCGAATATAAATCTTCCCTCTCTTCGTCAATGGCAGACCGCATATCGTAAATATAGTTTTTCGTATCCTTTTTCGCCTTGATCGCAACCTCATCGCCGCTTATAACGGTAATTGGGTTTACGGAGCTTGAAACGAGGGAAAACCCGTGGAGCTCCAAGTCGAACTTGTAGCCGTCGCCGACGTCAATTACTATGTTACCTCTGAATCTTCCGGAAATCGTGTATACTGTTTCTTCTCCGATAGTCGTAAAAGTCAGAGTCGTTCCCTCAAGCTTGTACGCCTTATCCGTTCCCGAAAGGCAAGTTACAACGACGTCCGTTGCTTCGCCCTCAAAATAACCGTCGTATGCGCCCAATTCTTCAATGGATTCGCCGAAGCTCTTGGTGTCGTCTCCAAGATCGGCAGGCGTTCCCGGCATTCCCGGGGGAACTGCGCCGAGATTATTTTGATTTCCGCCCATATTATCTCCACCGCTTCCGCATCCTGCGAGAAGCAAAAGAACGCACAACAACAACAACAGCGCAACTGCTTTAATCTTCATAATTATCTCCTTTGTATCAAAGCTCCGCTACGCGCGTTTCTTGCTTTGATACCATAATTTCAAGGTTTCCGTTACGCTCACGGATACGGTCGATCATTTGCTTTTCTTTTGACGCATCCTTCAGCGTTACGTTATATGTAAGACGGAACATACTGCCCATATTGGTGGTCTTGACTTTTATAAGCTCGTTTTTCCTTGTGAACTCGTCAAAAATATCGTCAAAAACACCCGTATAATCAAGATCCTCGGGGATAGTGATCTTGACCGTTTTGTTGACGGCATCGTTTTTCGCACTGCCCGTCAGTATGCTGTATATAACGAACATCGCGCACATTATCAGCGTAAAGAGCGCGGCAAAGCCGAGATAACCCATACCCGATATAAGACCTGCGCCCATCGCAAGAAAAATAGTTACGATCTCCTTGGCAGAGCCGGGAGCCGAACGGAATCGAACCAAGCTGAATGCACCCGCAACCGCAACTCCGGCACCTATGTTGCCGTTTACCATCATGATCACAACGCAGACCACGGCCGGCAAAAGCGCTATCGTGAGAAGAAAGCTCTTTGTGTGATCGTTTTTAAAAGTATATGCGATAGCCATAATAAGTCCAAGTAAAAGCGATACGCCGAGACAGAGAAGAAAATCTCCGACCTCTATCGTCTGCGTCAATTCGTTGTCGAAAAGCCCTTTAAATATTGCATCCATTTGTTATTATCTCCTTAATCATCGTTGATTTCGTTGAATTTGACGTATATATCTCGGGGAATATCAGCGTGCTGTACGCAGTTCCGTATTTCGAAAAAGACGTCCTGTATATCTTCTCGCGCGAAAGCACCTCAACCATCCATAACGGAATGCCCCCGGAGCATTTTAGCTCCATCAAAACGCAGTTTTCGGGAAGGATCGGCTCGCCGTAAACCGTTGAGCAAAGATCAATGTCGGTTTGCCGTGATAGCACGTTATGATCGAAAGTAACGCGAAAGTCTCCGCCGTTTTTATCATAATAAGCCTCTCGCTCGTACGAAAGGAATACGGTAGGCTTTAGTTTTCCGTAGTAGTCGATAAAATAATCGATCTCGCGCGATATTTGCGTGTTGACCGAGCACGCCCTTTCTCTGCACACCCACGCCATTCCCTCTTGCTCTGCCATCGGCAGTCGGCGTTTATACACTACCTTTTCGTATTTCTTTTTTAGCTCCACGAACACGGTGCTGTCGTGTGTCGCTTGAGAATAGCTTCTGATCCTCAGCTTTTCCTTATACGCCGGCTTCTCGATCGACCGCCTTATAAGCCTGTAATTGTCGGTATCAAAGTAAATGTTCCGTATCGTTGTTCTTCCGTACTTATCGGGCTCCATATAATTTGACATTACATCCAGTATTATACCTTTTTGCTCGAGATTTAGCAAATATTTTAACTCATATCGCTTGAAGACCGTCTGAAAAGCCACACGAAACACCCCCTTTTACACTTCTTTGTTATAATTATAGCGCCCCCGACTAAAGCCAGCCTAAAGACTGTATTTTTTATAATCTTCATCCGTAGGGGGCGACGTCAAAAGGCGCCCCGCTTATATAAACGGTTTCAAATAATATAATATCTTCGCCAGCCAAGGATGTGGGGTGTCGGGGAGAAAACTTCGGCGTGTAGGGGTTCCCCGAACCGAATGCAATG
>JAZNOI010000105.1:0-16850 GCA_045580755.1 Eubacteriales bacterium
GGCTTGGTTGCACTCTTCATTACTTCGAAGGTGTATGTCTTATCAGCAATTCTCGCCATACTGTCTTCTGTAATGATCGGTCTGACAATAATATCCTGTGCTGTTTTCATTATGCGTACACCTCTTCCATCTTAGAAACTGCAGCCTGTGCTACAACGAAGGTATCGCAGTTCAATACGTCGTACACGTTGATCGTGTTGTACTGAGCTGTCTTAACTCCGGGGATGTTTGCAAAGCTCTTTATAACCTTGGAATCTACTTCGGGAAGTACTACCAATGTTTTCTTTGCTGCACCGATCGCATCAAGCATAGCTTTCATGGTCTTTGTCTTGTATTCCTCTGCTGCAATGCTGTCAACAACAACCATGTTGCCGCATGCAACCTTATCGGAAAGCGCACTCTTAAGAGCAAGACGTTTTGTCTTCTTGTTAAGAGTTACTCTGTATTCGCGGGGCTTGGGACCGAGAGCTACACCACCGTGTGTCCACTGAGGAGATCTCGTGGATCCCTGTCTTGCACGGCCGGAGCCCTTCTGACGCCAAGGCTTTCTTCCGCCACCGGAAACCTCTGTACGAGTAAGAGTCGACTGTGTTCCCTGTCTCTGATTCATAAGATATGCTCTGACAGCAGAGTGGATAACCGCCTGATTAACTTCTACACCGAAAAGTGCATCGCTAAGAGTGATCTCTCCAACTTCTTTGCCAGCCATATTAACAACTTTTACGTTTGGCATCTCATTTCCTCCTTCCGCTTACGCTTTTACCGCATTGCGGATAAACACGATGCCGCCTTTAGCACCGGGGATGGCGCCTTTTACAGCAATAATGTTCTTTTCTGCATCAATTTTTGCAACAGCGAGGTTGAGAACTGTTACCTGTTCGCTACCATACTGTCCTGCCATGTGTTTGTTCTTGAAGATTCTAGCAGGGTCGATAACACCCATAGAACCTGACTGACGGTGGATAGGGCCTACACCGTGGGTCTTCATGAGAGTGTGCTGGTTCCATCTCTTGATAGCGCCTGTGTATCCGTGACCCTTTGTAATACCGGTAATGTCGACCTTTTCACCTGCGGCAAAGATGTCTGCGGTGACGGTATCGCCAAGCTTGTATCCGGAAATGTCGTCAAGTCTGAATTCCTTCAAGTGCTTCTTCATGGAAACGCCGGCCTTCTTCAAGTGACCTGCTTCGGCTTTGCTCAACTTTCTTTCGGCTATATCCATAAAGCCGAGCTGAACTGCCTCATAACCATCTTTTTCGTTTGTTTTGATCTGCGAAACCACGCAGGGTCCCGCTTCGATTACGGTTACCGGAATTACGTTGCCTTTTTCATCGAAAATCTGTGTCATCCCGAGTTTCTTACCGATGATCGCCTTTTTCATTTTTTGTTTTCCTCCTGTTTAGGTTATTGGTTGGAACTTATCCAACATGACCAAGACCTTTCGGTCTCACTTCAAAACCGCAAGTTTTTTCTTACAGTTTGATTTCGATTTCAACGCCTGCGGGAAGTTCAAGGCTCGTGAATGCCTTTACTGCTTCTTCAGACGGTTTGATAACGTCAATAAGACGTTTGTGAGTTCTCAATTCGAACTGCTCGCGGCTGTCTTTGTACTTGTGAACAGCACGAAGGATCGTAACTACCTCTTTTTCGGTAGGAAGCGGAATAGGACCGGATACCTTAGCACCGTTTCTCTTCGCTGTCTCAACGATCTTTTCAGAAGCCTGATCGATCAACGTGTGATCGTAGCTCTTAAGACGAATTCTGAGTTTCTCAATAACTGCCATTTTGTTTTGCCTCCTTTTAAATAATACACTCCATTTAAAAGGGCCGAAATCGCTTCCAACACTCTTCCGCGTGTTTCTTAACAGACCCTACAAAAAACGGAATTTGCCTGCAACTCTGGGCAAAATCCGGGTAACGTCCGCACAAAAAGGCGCGGGAAAATGTTCAGCAATTTGCTGTCGCCCGGTTAAATATCGGACATACTCCACGAAAATTACCTGCATTTCTGCAGCAACCTCTCGCTTCAACGCACATCAAGCCTTGTAATTATATCATAATCTCCCCATATTTGCAATAGTTTTACATATTTTTTGTTATCGTATTTGTAGAACTTTTATTTAATTTTTGCCATATTTGTTGTCATTATGCACAAAATACCAACTTTAAAAAAGCAATCGGCACAAAAAGACCGAAAAAAACACACAAAAAACCATCACAAAAAAGGAAATCGGGATCGTTCCTCGTGTTTTTTTGATATTTACAGCGCCAAAATACACCGAAACGACGTACAAAAGGGTATCGGATGAGCCGGCGATCACCGAAGCACACCGCCCTGCAAAGCTTTCCGGACCATATTTTTTATATATATCGGCAATAAGCGCAGTTGAACCGCTGCCCGACAAAGGCCTGATCACTATCAAGGGTATGATCTCCTCGGGTATGCCGATTATTTTCCCTATCGGCGAAAGCATCTTTACAAGAACGTCCGCTGCCCCGCTTGCATTAAACATATATATTGCCGCCAATAAAGCAACCAATGTCGGAAGAATATCAAAGGCACACTTAATTCCCTCCTTTGCCCCCAAAACAAATTCAGAAAACATATCTTTTTTTGAAAGTGTCATTCCAACGCCAAGCAACATCATCACTGCCGGTATTATCATATAGGACAGATTCGTCATCGAAATTTTCCTTCCTTTTAATTATATATATTATATATACGTCTTTTTATGTTCTATTGTCTCTTTTTCTGACAGCACAGTACGTCTTTGTCAAAATAACCGCTACCATAGCCGTAATTGTCGAACAGATCCATATCGGCACGATTATCTCGAACGGATTTAAACTTCCGGCACTCTTTCTTAACGCAATAAGCGTAGTTGGAAAAATATCGAGAGACGCTGTTCCCAAAACCGTAAACATTATCATATCGTCTGACGCTATGTCAGATCCGCCGTTATTTTCAGACAGTTTTTTCATGGCGTTTAGCGCGAGCGGCGTTGCGGCGTTACCTATACCAAAGATATTTGCGCTCATACTTGCCGCTATTTCACCCAAACCGTTTTTCTTTTCATAGGCATCGGAATATAGCACCCTCAAAAGCGGAGATAGCATTTTTGATATCCAACCGACCACGCCGCCCGCCAGAGCTACACGCATTATCCCGTTCCACAAACACATTGTCCCAAGCAGAGACACAGTCAGCGTTACAGCCTGCCCCGCTCCGTCTATCACGGCATTCCCCATCTGCTGTACGTTGCCCGTCGCTATCCCAAAAATAAACGATATAACACAAATAAACCCGCAAATACGACCGATCATAACAAAAAATCTCCAATAAAATGTTTTTGTGGCAAATATTGACATTTATTAACAATTATGATATAATATAGCAAAAGGGAAAGATGTAATTTTTTTAATAATTAGGGGGATATTTTAATGAAATCAACAGGAATCGTAAGAAAAATTGACTCGCTCGGACGTTTTGTAATACCGATAGAGCTTCGCAACGTTATGGAACTCTCGAACAATGACTCTATCGAGATTTTTACTGACGACGACAAGATCATATTGAAAAAATATCAGCCCGCTTGCATCTTCTGCGGAAACGCAGACAGAGTTACGTATTACAAAGGAAAGCTTGTTTGCAGAGATTGTCTCGAAGATTTGAAAAAATGACTTTTCTTCAAGGCATTTATTGAATATTATTCTTTTTCGAGTTTTTTTATTACTTTTCAAGCGAAAAATCATATTTTTTTTGAAACTATATATTGTGTCGCCGAAGTTTTTCGGCGACTTTTTTCATGTTTTTTTGATAGTGAAAAACTTCAAATAAAGCGCATAAAACCACGCTTTTTTAATAAAAACTCCGGAATTTTTCAAACCAACCGCAAAAACGCAAAAACACAATATATAGTTGCAAGACGCCTCTTGACTTCAAGATGTTGTATATGTTATAATTACCCTGCTAACAAAATGACACTACAGAAAGGAAGCTTATATGAACATAATCAAAAGAAGCGGCGCCCAAGTTTTATACGAAGGCGAAAAGATAAAGACTGCTATTGCAAAAGCAAACGAAACCGTTCCGGAAAACGAAAGACTTCCCGACGTATACATCGAGGCGATCGAACTCTTCGTCAGAAGATCGTGCGAAAAACTCGACCGTGCACTCGGAGTTGAAGAGATACAGGATATGGTCGAAAGCGAGATAATGAAGCACGGAGCGTACAACGTTGCAAGAAACTATATCAAATACAGATACATCCGTTCGCTCGCCAGAAAAGCTAACACGACCGACGAGCGCATCCTCTCTCTGATCGACTGCCAGAACGAAGAAGTAAAACAGGAAAACGCAAACAAAAACCCCACGGTCAACAGCGTTCAGCGTGACTATATGGCAGGCGAAGTCAGCCGCGATATCACCGACAGAATACTCTTGCCCCAGGACATCGTTCAGGCACACAAAGAAGGCATTATCCACTTCCACGACTCCGACTATTACGCTCAGAGAATGCACAACTGCGACCTTGTAAACCTTGAAGATATGTTACAGAACGGCACGGTTATCAGCGGAACAAAGATCGAAAAGCCCCACAGCTTTTCCACCGCATGTAACATCGCTACCCAGATCATAGCGCAGGTTGCCAGCAACCAGTACGGCGGCCAGTCGATCAGCCTTACCCACCTCGCACCTTTTGTAAAGATTTCAAGAGAGAGAATCAGAAAGAACGTTCTTGCAGAAAATGCCCTTGTTGGCATTACTCCTACTGAAGAGCAGATCAGCACGATCGTCGAAAGCCGCCTTATGGATGAGATCAGCCGCGGCGTTCAGACTATTCAGTATCAGGTAGTTACACTTATGACAACCAACGGACAGGCTCCGTTTGTAACCGTCTTTATGTACCTAAACGAAGCAAAAGACGAAGAAGAAAAGAAGGACTTGGCTCTTATTATAGAGCAAGTGCTGCTGCAGAGATACCAGGGGGTTAAGAACGAAGACGGCGTTTGGGTAACCCCCGCATTCCCCAAGCTCATATACGTTCTTGAAGAGGATAACATAAAAGAAGGTACCCCCTACTTCTATCTTACGAAGCTTGCCGCAAAATGCACGGCAAAGAGAATGGTTCCCGACTATATATCGGAAAAGATCATGCTCCGGAACAAGATAGACAAAAAAGGAAACGGAAACTGCTATACCTGCATGGGTTGCCGCAGCTTCCTTACCCCTTACCTCGACGAAAACGGCAACCCAAAATATTACGGCAGATTTAACCAAGGTGTCGTAACCGTAAACCTCGTCGACATCGGACTTGCCGCAAACGGAAATATGGACAAGTTCTGGGAGATATTCGATGAAAGAATGGAGCTCTGCCACAAAGCTCTCCAGTGCAGACATGAAAGACTTACGGGAACGACCTCCGATGCAGCGCCCATTCTCTGGCAGCACGGAGCACTTCTCCGCTTGAAGAAAGGCGAAAAGATCGACAAATATCTGCACGGCGGATACAGTACGCTTTCTCTCGGATACGCAGGCCTTTGGGAATGCGTTATGGCACTTAACGGCAAAAAGCTCACCGAGCCCGAAGGCGAAGCTCTCGGTCTTGCCATTATGAAAAAGCTTAACGAATACACCGCAAAATGGAAGGCAGCCGAAAACATCGATTACTCCCTCTACGGTACGCCGCTCGAAAGCACGACATACAAGTTTGCAAAATGCCTGCAGAGCAAATACGGCATTGTAAAAGGCGTTACAGACAAGAATTATATTACAAACAGCTATCACATTCACGTTACCGAAGAGATCGACGCTTTTGAAAAGCTCAGAATTGAAGCTAAATTCCAGGCTCTCTCTCCCGGCGGCGCAATTTCGTACGTTGAAGTTCCGAACATGCAGAACAACCTCGACGCAGTTATTTCCGTTATGCAGTTTATCTATGATAACATTATGTATGCGGAGCTTAACACGAAGAGCGACTACTGCCAGGAATGCGGCTATGACGGCGAGATCCTCATTGAAACCGACGAAAACAAAAAGCTTATCTGGAAATGCCCCAAGTGCGGTAACACCGATCAGAGCAAGATGAACGTTGCAAGAAGAACTTGCGGTTACATCGGAACTCAGTATTGGAACCAGGGCAGAACCCAGGAGATCAAAGAAAGAGTATTGCACCTCTGATGAATTACGGCGAGATCAAAAAAGTCGATATTGCAAACGGCACCGGAGTCAGAGTCAGCCTGTTCGTATCTGGGTGCACACACCGATGCAAAGGTTGCTTTAATCCGGATACCTGGAATTTCAGCTTTGGAAAAGAATATACCGAAGAAACCGAAAACGATATTATAGAAGCCTTGAAACCGAGTTATATCGAAGGACTCTCCCTTCTCGGCGGCGAACCTTTTGAACCCGAAAATCAAAAAACTCTCGTCGGACTCTTAAAAAGAATCAGACAAGAGCTGCCGGGCAAAAACGTTTGGTGTTATTCCGGATACACCTTTGAAGAGCTTACGGGACAAAAGAAGTCGAGAGCATTTACCGATATATCGGCTGAAATGCTTTCGCTTATAGACGTACTCGTCGACGGCGAGTTTGTCGAGGAGCTGAAGGATATTTCCCTGCAATTCCGCGGTTCGTCGAACCAAAGGATAATCGACGTGAAAGAATCATTAAAATCCAATACTGTAATAATAAAGGGGACTATTTAAAAAAGTCCCCTTTTATTGTTCATATATAACCGCTCAAACACCTATGAATCCCTCTACGTTGCTCACGCGGCTCCTCTCCCGGAGGGAGAGCTCCGCCGTAGGCGGTGAGAGGGATGCTTTTCACTTGCACTCATACCACGTTTTTCCGCTTTGTATCTCAACGGTCAGCGGCACCGCAAGCTTAACGGCATTTTCCATTTCAGTTTGCAATATCTCTTTTGCCGCTTGGGCACAATTTATATCTGCTTCAACGATAAGTTCGTCGTGTACCTGTAGTATAAGCTTTGCATCAAGTCCGCTTTCATTCAGCGCTCTTTCCGTGTTGACCATAGCGATCTTGATTATATCTGCCGCCGTACCCTGAATAGGGCTGTTCATCGCAACGCGCTCGCCGAATTTACGAAGCATGGCTTTTCCCGACTTCAGATCCGGAATATACCGTCTTCTGCCGTACAAGGTAGTTACAAACCCGTCCTTCTTTGCCTGTTCGACCGTCTCCTTCAAATAGGCGTCGACTTTCGGGTATTTCTCAAAATAATTCTGTATATATTCTGCCGCCTGCTTTTTCGAAACCTTAATATCGGTAGCAAGAGAAAAGTCTCCCATACCGTAAATAATTCCGAAGTTGACCGCTTTCGCTCGCTTTCTCTGCTCGGGCGTTACAAACTCGATAGGCGTATTAAACACCTGAGATGCTGTAACCGTATGAATATCGACACCGTCCTTAAACGCGTTAATCATCGTCTCATCGCCCGATATATGAGCCAACAATCTGAGCTCGATCTGTGAATAGTCGGCATCAATAAGAACGTGATCGTCTTTTTCTGCCTTGAAAAATCTGCGAAGCTCTCTGCCCATTTCCTGTCTTACGGGAATATTCTGCAGATTCGGTTCAGCCGATGAGAGTCTGCCCGTCGCGGTTCCGGTCTGGTTAAACGTCGTATGGACCTTGCCCTTATCGTCAGCAACGGCAAGCAGACCGTCAACGTACGTATTTTTCAGCTTCACGACCTGTCTGTATTCAAGAATATCGTCCACTATCGGAGCATAAGGTCTCAGTTTTTCAAGAACCTCTGCATTTGTAGAGTAACCTGTTTTGGTCTTTTTTACTGCGGGAAGCTTCATTTTTTCAAAAAGCACTTCCCCAAGCTGTTTGGGCGAGTTTATATTAAATTCGCAATCTGCCTCAAAGTATATTCTTTCGGTGAGGTCTTGTGCCATATTGCCCAGAATAACGCCGTATTCTTCAAGTCCGTTCTTTTCTACCGTAAACCCGCGCAGCTCCATATTGGCTAACGTCTTTGCCAAAGGAAGCTCCACGTCAACCAAAAGAGGTGTCATTCCGCCCTCTTCCACACTTTTTTTCAGCTCTTTATATAACCTGTAAACCGTTTGAGAACAGTCCGTCTTACCTTCTTCGTATATCACGTTGAGATAGCTCGAGGCAAGTCTCTCTATATCGTAATTGCCCATTGTCGAGTCGGCAAGGTATGCGCCGAGCATTACGTCAAAAACAACTCCGTTTACTTCAACGCTCTTTTCAGCAAAAAACTTATATGCCGATTTTGAATCAAAAAGCACTTTCTTATATTCGCCGTCCGACATAAAGCCGTATACCGATCCGAGAGGACAGCAAATTGCTTTGTTCTCCGAATATATATAAACTTTTTCACCCGAAACGCTGACTGCATATTCAAAAGACTTATCGAGATGCGACACATCACTTTCTTCTTCGTATTCAACGTTTTCGGTTTCCTTCGACAGTTCAAGTCTCTTTATAAAGTTAAAAAACTCAAGCTCGGTAAAAAGATCTATCAGCTTTTCGTTGTCAAGATCTTTATATTCGACGTCCGACAGTTCAAGTCCGAGAGGGGCATTTTTCTCTATCCTCGCCAAAAACTGCGACAAAAACGCCATATCTTTTGAATTAAGAAGCTTTTGTTTTACCGACTGAGTAACATCTATCTTTTCAAGATCGTTATATAAATTCTCAAGACTGCCCGCCGCAGAAATAAGCTTTACTGCGGTTTTTTCACCAACTCCCGCAACGCCGGGAATATTGTCGGAAGAATCTCCCATAAGCGCTTTCAGGTCAACGAACTGTTCGGGCTGAATAGTATATTTTTCAAAAAACTTTTGTCTGTCATATAAAACAGTGTCGGTATTGCCCGCAAGGAGCACCTTTGTTGTATCGGAAATAAGCTGTAAAGAATCCCTGTCTCCCGTCAGCACAAAGACCTCAACTCCGTTTTCCTCGCCCATTCTTGCAAGCGTACCCAAAATATCGTCCGCCTCGTATCCCTCTTTATCAAGTACCGCAAATCCCAACGCCTCAGCAGTTTTGCGCGCATAGGGCATCTGCATTTTCAACTCGTCGGGCATGGCGTGTCTGCCCGCTTTATACTCGGAATACTCTATATGTCTGAACGTCGGAGCTTTTAAGTCAAATGCAACGGCGGCATAATCGGGAGTCAGCGTCTGAAGATTCTTCAGCAAAATATTAACAAAGCCGTATATCGCATTCGTATGCAGTCCCTCTTTCGTCGTCAAGGGTCTGATACCGTAAAAAGCTCTGTTGACAACGCTGTTACCGTCAATTACAAGCATTTTTTTCATAGTTTTTCCTCCGAGTGTGTTTGCTTTTTCGCGTTCGATAAAAACATTATACCACATAAAGCACTGTCAATTCAATCGTTTTTGCAAATAATACAAAATATCCTTGATTATTTTTTCGGCTTGCTGTATAATCTTTTTGTAGATAAAATTCAAGAAAGGAGGAAGAAAGTTTTTCTGATGTTTAATTTTTTTAAACGTCAATCAAACCACAGAAAACCGCACGCGATCTGTTTCGTCGACTACGAGCATTGGTATATTTCTCTTGATAAGCTTCACGATCAAAGGCCCGACGTTAAAGGCTGGTTTAACGAAATATCGACTAAGTACGACGTAAAAGACATAATCTTTTTTGCAGATTTTTCAAATACGGCTATTCGTTTGGAAATACCGAAAATACGCGAGGTCTCAAGCACTATTATCGAAACGCAGAACGCTTCTGCCCATCATAAAAAAGATTTCACAGATTTTATTATGCTTGACCACATATATCAAAAAGCCATTGAAGCTCACAATATTGATACTTTCATTATTTTCTCGGGTGACGGTCACTTTAGTTCTGCCGTCAGTTTTCTCGTTACAAGACGCAAAAAAGAAGTCGTAGTTTACGGCATAAAAGACGCAATGAGCACACAGCTCAAAAACTGTGCGACAAGCACCTTTGAGCTTCCCGGAAGAGACGAAGAACTATACTCTTGTTTTAATGCGATCTTATCAAGTCTCAAACCGCTGACGGACAAGTCGAACAAGAAAAAAGGAAAAAGAAGTTATCCTACCTTCTGGGCAACGGTAGAAGCCGTTTCCAGAAAAAACAAGATCGACAAAGGATACGTTACGAAAGCGCTGCGAAAACTCATGGAAGACGGATACATATATCAAAGATCCGTGAAAGTAAACGCAGTGAAATCGATCAAGACACTGAACGTAAATTGGGAACAGGCAAAAAAAGACGGAATGTGGACAGATTGACACAAAAAAGGGGGCTATATAAGCCCCCAATTATTTTACAAGGGGAGTTTTTATGGTGTTCAGACCATATAAAAATACGGACGCCGATACAATCGCAAAATGGATAAGCGATGAATTTTCATTCAGAATGTGGTGCGCCGACAGATTTACAAGCTATCCGCTTTCAAAAGACGAGTTTAATCGGATGTATGCATCCGACCCGTCTATGAAAGGGTTAATTGCCGAACAAGACGGAAAAACGGCAGGTCATTTATTCGTCAAGAATCTCGGAAACGGTAACTATAAATTCGGGCTAATAATAATCGACAGCAGTCAAAGAGGCAAATGTATCGGCAAAAAAATGCTGACTTCCGCCTTGGACTACGCAAAAACCAGGCTGAACGCCCATTCGGTTTGCTTATCCGTTTTTGAAAACAACGTCTCTGCATATAACTGCTACAAAAATCTGGGATTTAAAGAAACCGGGTATTTTGAAACTCATTCTTTTAACGATTGCAAATACAAATACACAGAACTTATTTACAAATTCATCGAACTTTAATCATTATATCTATGAACAAGAGAGAGTGTGTGCGGAGCACACACTCTCTTGTTTGTATTCAACAACAAAAACGCTCCCCGATATTATCGGGGAGCCTTATTTTTTTGGCTATTTGTTATTGTTATTTGCGCGGCATACGTAATACCAGCGTTCGTCGCTCTCTTTGGCTTCGGTAAAATCATAATCCGAATAGACCCCCAAAACCTCAAACGAACATTTTTTTAAAAGTGCTCGGAGCTGTTCGTCCGTATACATTCTCTCTTTTTGGCTTTCGTCAAATCTCTCGTACGTACCGTTTTTCTTCTCGACAAAAAAGCTGAGATCAAATTCGCATATACCGCTATTTTCGTCGAAAGAATTCTGCCACGCACACAGTACGCCGTCGTTTTCTAGGATATAGGCATTGTTTCCGTAAACGTTTTTAAACTTATATGGACTGTTGACGTCAAACACAAACAGCCCCCCGTCGTTCATAAAATTGTTTACCAAAGCAAACGTCTTTTCAACGTCTTTTTCATCGGTCAGATAGTTCAGACTGTCAAGGCAACACACGGTCATATCCACCGTGCCGTAAAGGTCTATCTCGCACATATTCTGATTCAAGAAAAGAATGCTGACCCCTTCATCATAAGCCTTTTGTTGCGCCTCCATAAGCATTTCGGGGGATAGGTCAACACCTATCATCTCATATCCGCGCTTTGCAAGCTCGACAGACATACTGCCCGTTCCGCAGGCGAGGTCAAGCACCAGCTTCGTATCTATTTTTCCGTGTTTTTTTACAATATTGTCAATAAATCCTCCCCAGGAAGCATAGTCAACGTCGGGATTCAGTCCGTCATAAAAGGCAGCCAACGCCTCATACTGTCCGTATTTCATTCAAAAATCCTCCTTAAAGGGTCATTAGTTCGGCAAAAGAGGCCTTATCCATACCCGCTATGCACTCATCTAACAGCTTTTCGTCAATACTTTTTTCTATTTCCTCTTTTGAGTATTTTTTCCCGATGAGACTGTTTTCCAAGAGGGTTACGTCACCCATACCGAAGAAATCTCCGCGTATACATATACTCTTTATGAAGCCGCTGTCGACCGACAGAGATATCTCAACGCCACCGAAAGAATATCTCTTTTTCTTGTTTACAGAAAACTCCTTCGACTTTCCGAAGTTCCATTCCCAAGTCGAATATTTTTCGTCGCGAAGCTTTTTGATCTCATAAATATCTTCGTTTGAAAAATCGACGATAAGCGCATTCGTTTTCTCGGCAACAAAGTTTTCAAGATGCTCCATAAAGCCCAATGCATCCATTTTCTCCGACAGAAAATCGGATATGTTCGCCACTCTGTTTCTTACGCTCTTTATACCCTTTGACTTGATCTTTTCGGGGTCAACGTTCAACGCACCCGTCAGCATGGACAGGTCCGAAGAAAACAAAAGCGTTCCGTGATGCAGCGTCTTTCCGTTGTAGCTGCTCTGGGCGTTACCCGACACCTTTGCGCCACCGATCAGTATATCGTTTCTGCCCGATAAGCATACGTTTTCGATGCCGAGCGCCGACAAAGCATTTATTATCGGCCGGGTAAAACGCTCAAAATCAAGCGTAGCATTTTCTTCACCGGGGACGATAAACGAAAAGTTAACGTTCCCAACGTCGTGAAAAACAGCTCCGCCGCCCGTCAGCCTGCGTACAACCTTTATTTTGTTTTTTTCCACATAATCCAAGTTAAGCTCGGCATAAGCATTCTGGTTTTTACCGATTATGACCGCGCTCTCGTTACGCCACAGCATAAAAACATCTCCCTGCTTTGCGTCAAGCAGGTATTGCTCGGCGGCAAGGTTAAAATATGGGTCTGTAAAAGGATTTCTGTATATGATCATCGTTTCACCTGTATTTTTGAGCGGCATTTTATTTAATTATATCATATAACTAATGAAAATCAAGTAAATAAGGCTTATGGGTGCCAAAAATCTTTGTCTTTTGTATGGATTATATCGTAAAAATATGTTATAGTATAATCAGAAAAGGCGGTGATAAACTTGAATTCGGTTTATATAACTAACATCGTACCGTTGCTCCGAAAAGAAGTATACGAGTATTATTACGACAGGGTCGGAAAATATAGGCAAGAAAAAGCAGATAAACTAAAAAAAACTGCCGACAAAGCCCGTTGTATCGGTGTTGGCGCCGTGCTTCGCTTTGCGATCGAAGACGCAACTACGTATAATTTTGACGACCTTACCGTAAAAACGACCGATAAAGGCAAACCGTATATCGAAGATATTCCCTTTTATATAAGCGTCTCCCACTCGGGAGACTATGCCGTATGCGCGATATCGGACAGTCCGATAGGTGTCGATGTCGAAAAAGAACGGGATCTGCCCGAAAGGATACAAAAACGATTCGCAAAAGATATAATCGAATGGACAAAAAAAGAGGCAAAAGGCAAGTTGACGGGCAACGGTTTTTTTGACTCCTCTCCCGATAAATATATTTATTCTCACGAAAGGGTCGACGGATATCTTATAACCGCCTGCTCGGACAAAAAGATCGACAGCTTTTTGACTTATCATCTGCCATTTCCATGCTGAAAAATAAAAGAGAGTGTGTGAAAAAGCACACCCTCTCTCTTGTTGATTTAATAAATTCAGTTTTCGCTGAAATTGCTCTTGTCTACGCCGCAGATGGGGCAAGCATAATCTTCGGAAACGTCCTCCCATTTTGTACCGGGAGCAACGCCGTTCACTTCATCGCCCAAAGCTTCATCATATTCGTATCCGCATACGTTACATACGTATTTTTTCATGATTCTTAAGTCCTCCAAACAATTTAATATACAATTTAAACGTCTGCTTTCCACAAGCCGTGGAGATTGCAGTACGCATATACGCTTATTGCCTTTTCATCGGCAAGTGCAAACACTACCTCGGGAGCAGCTCCGGGAACAAGGCACTTACGCTGACCGCCTTTGTCTGTCTGGAGATATACCCACTCGATATAATGCTCTTCTGCCATAGGATGCTCAACGCTTCCTATATTAACCTTAACCGTGTTACCTTCAACCGCAACAACGGGAATATGCTTTTCGTGGCTCGCTTCAACCGTTCCGGGCTCGAGAAGCTTCATTTTCTGTCCGCAACACATAAGCGGAACGCCCTTGTCTTTGATCTTTCCTACGATATTGCCGCAGTGTTCACAAATGTAAAACTTATTTTCGCACATATTATTTTTCTCCTCAAATTGATTAATATATTATTTTTTTAATTTACTCTATCGGTTCAAAGTCTGCAGCGCCGTGCTTGCAGAGGGGGCATACAAAGTCTTCGGGGAGATTCTCTCCCTCGTATACAAAGCCGCATATCTTGCATACGTGTCCCTTTTTGCCATCCGTCTCGGGCTTGGGTTTAACGTTGTTCTGATAGTAGGTATAAGTCATTGTTTCTCTGTCGGATATCACTCTCGCTTCGGTTATCGAACAGATAAACATTCCGTGTGTGTCAAGGTCGGTGTAATTTTCAACCTTGAGAGACATAAATGAATTGATATACCTCGGCAAGAACACAAGTCCGTTGTCGGAACGAAGGGGCGTGCATTCTGCAAATTTATCTACATTTCTTCCGCTTACAAAGCCGAACTTTTCAAACACCGTAAAAGGCGCGTCCACGGTCAAGCAGTTTATATTCATCTTGCCTGTCTGCTTTATAATGTGGTGCGAATAATTGTCCTTGTTTATCGTAACGGCTATTCTGTTCGGCGTGCTCGTAACCTGCGTAACCGTATTCACGATCAAGCCGTTATCTTTTTTGCCGTCGTTCGAGGTTACGACGTAAAGTCCGTAACCAATGTTAAATAAAGCCTTCAGATCGTTTTTGTCTGCCGTCGAAGACTGCTGAGCAAGGTAGTCCTTGCAAAGCTCGTCGGCAAGCTTATTAAGCTGTTCGGAACTTTCGTCATTCAGCGCGGACAGTATTCTTACAGTCGTGTCGGTGTAGGTAATGTTCTTCGCCTTTTCTAACATTCCCCTCATAACCTTTGCCGCCATTGGCGCCCAGCTTCCGTTTTCAATAAAAGCTACGGTGCGGTTACTGTAATTGCGTTCGGTCAAGTGATTTATGAATTCGCGCATAAACGGGAATATCTCTGCGTTATAAGTGGTCGTTGCAAGTACAAGCTTGCTGTAACGGAAAGCATCTTCCACTGCCTCTGCCATATCGCATCTTGCAAGGTCGTTTACAACGACCTTGGGACATCCGTTGAGCTTCAGTTTTTCAGCGAGCTTCAATACCGCCTTTTTCGTATTGCCGTATACCGAAGTATATGCGATCACTATTCCCTCTTCTTCGGGCTGATAGCTCGACCACGTATCGTAAAGGTTTATATAATATCCGAGGTTCTCCGTCAAAACAGGTCCGTGCAAGGGGCATATTATGCTTATGTCGAGTCCTGACGCCTTTTTGAGCAACGCCTGCACCTGTGCACCGTATTTGCCCACGATTCCGATGTAATATCTTCTCGCCTCACACGCCCAGTCCTCTTCAACGTCGAGAGCTCCGAACTTGCCGAAGCCGTCCGCCGAGAACAAAACCTTGTCTGTGCTGTCGTAGGTTACTATAACCTCGGGCCAGTGCACCATGGGGGCAGTAACGAAAGTTAATTCGTGCTTTCCCAGAGAAAGCGTGCTTCCCTCACCCACAACGATCTGTCTGTCAGAAAAATCGGTTCCGAAGAAGTTTTTCATCATCTGGAATGCCTTTACCGATGATACGATCTTCGCATCGGGGTACGTCTTCACAAAATTCATAATGTTAGCCGAGTGGTCGGGCTCCATGTGCTGAACTACCAAATAGTCCGGCTTTCTTCCGCCGAGTGTATTCTGGATGTTATCAAGCCATTCGTGAGTAAACGCACCGTCAACAGTATCCATAATGGCGATCTTCTCATCAATGATCGCATACGAATTGTATGCCATACCGTTCGGAACGTCATACTGACCCTCGAACAGATCGATATCGTGGTCGTTTACTCCTATATATTTTATGTCTTTCGTAATTCTCATTTGATTCACCTCAAAAATATACCCTGTATATTTTTTATTATGCCTTGCTTTTCTATAATTATTATAGTATACTGTATTCAATAATTATGTTGAATTTTCAACAGAATGAGGATAATTATGGAAATTTTTCAAAATATTTTAAAAAAATGCAACTTATTCAAAGATATTGACCGCACCGACCTAACGAGAATGCTTACCTGCCTCGGCGCAAATGTCAAACACTTTAACAAAAAGCACGTGATCATTCCGGAAGGCTCGCCCGTAAAAAATATCGGAATAGTTTTGTCGGGTTCCGTCTGTATCGAACAGATCGACTACTTCGGAAACAGAAGCATACTCAGCATCGTTACTCCCTCGGAAGTCTTTGCCGAAGCCTTTGCCTGTGCCGGTACCGATTCCATACCGATATCCGTAATCGCAAACGAGCCGAGCGATATCATGTTCATTGACTGCGATCACATTCTTCACACCTGCTCCAACAACTGCTCGTTTCACCAAAAGCTTATCTATAACCTTATGCGCGATCTCGCCCACAATACGGTTATGTTCCACCAGAAAATTGGCATTACCTCAAAAAGAACCACCCGCGAAAAGCTTATGGAATACCTCGTTATTCAGTCAAAAAAAGCGGACAGCAACACCTTCACCATTCCATTTGACCGTCAAGAGCTTGCCGACTATCTCGAAGTCGACAGAAGCGGTCTCTGCGTCGAAATAAGCAAGCTCAGAAAAGAGGGCATCCTCGAGAGCAGAAAAAACAGCTTCACGCTGTTATAGAATAAATATAACTAAAAAACTGACGAAAAACAAAAAACGCTTTCGCGTTTTTAAAAAAGCACAAACAGTCAGGGCTTCGCCCCGAACCCCACAAAAGGCGCGCTTTTGTAAAAGCGCCCTCTTGACTCCAACCAAAACTTTTAAAATTTAATAATCTTCATCCGTAGGGGACGGCGCCTTCTACGCCCCGCTT
>JAZNOI010000106.1:0-4692 GCA_045580755.1 Eubacteriales bacterium
ATATACGAGTACCATCATCATTGTAATAGTATCTCGATCTTCGGGAGAAATATCCATAGTTAAAACTTTTTCAAAAACACGAACTTCTTCCTGCCAATACACATTTTGAGAGTTATATTCCGTATCCTCGTGAGCGTAGTCAGAATCAGTTGTGGTATAGCTTCTCGCTCCGTATTTTTTCCATCCGTGCATACTTAATGCGTATCCAAGATTGATCAATACTTTGGGTTCTGATGGAAATTCTTCGGCTGCTGCACGTAGCATTTCAACACATTCTGTCATATCGCCTTGTTCGTTGATCGCTTTTTCAGCTTTTTCTAATATTCGTTTTAGCTTTTCTTCTCTGTCTTTGCTGTATCCAAATAGTTCATCAATGCTGATATTAAAATAATTGGCAATGGCAGGTATCAACTCCATATCGGGATATCCGCCGTTTGCTTCCCAACGCGAAATTGCCTGAGGACTGACTCCGAGTGCGTTTGCTAAATCCTCTTGCTTTCTGCCATCGCGATGTCTCAGTTGCTTTATCTTTTCGCCTATCTTAATATTCATACTCTGACCTCCAGTTATTGATATCACCGGTGTGATTATATTTTATCATATAAGGGTACGATAGTCAATTATCAATTTATTGTTTGGTAATCAAGTAATGCTTGTTTTTTTCGTTTTTTTCTTAAAGCCTTGACTTTATCCTTTTTCTGCGATATAATATTTTTATTATGACCTTGCGAAAAAGGAGATAAAAATATGAAAACTCTACCCTTTGATTCCGTTAAAGTAACTTCCGGCTATCTTTTCGGAAAGCAGGAACTTAACCGTAAAACGACCATATATTCCGTATACGACCGCTTTGATGAGTCCGGCCGTGTTAAAGCTTTTGAATTTACATATGACAAAAACGATCCGAATGCGATTCAGCCTCATTATTTCTGGGACAGCGATCTTGCAAAATGGATCGAATCCGTTGCGTACATAATAAAAAACGATCCCGATTACGACCGTTCTCTTGAAGAAAAGGCAGATGCGATCATTGAAAATATTAAGAAACATCAGGAAGAAAACGGTTATTTCAATATTTATTTTACAGTTGTTGAACCCGAAAACCGTTTTGCAAACCGAGACTGGCATGAGCTTTACTGCTTAGGTCACCTTATGGAAGCGGCAGTTGCGTACGCCGATGCAACAGGTAAACGTGATCTTCTTGAATGTGTATCAAAATATACCGATCTCGTTATACGTGTGTTTACGGAAGAAAGATCTGCCGGTTTCGTAACGCCGGGACATCCCGAGATAGAACTTGCACTTATAAAGGCATATGACTTTACAGGTGATAAGAAATATCTTGATCTTGCTGAATTTTTCATTGATAATCGCGGATGTTCGGATGAGATAAATAACGATAAAATGTTCCAGTCCCATAAGCCTGTTCGTGAGTTGGACGAGGCTACGGGCCACTCCGTTCGTGCTATGTATCTTTACACCGGTATGGCTTCTCTTGCAAAGAAAACGGGAGATCAGTCTCTTATTGACGCATGCCGCAGACTTTGGGAAGACACTGTTTTTCGTAAGATGTACGTTACGGGCGGCATAGGTTCGATCCATATGGGCGAAGCGTTTACCGTTCCGTTTGATCTTTCAAACGATCAGGCATATACCGAAACCTGTGCGGGTATAGGTTTGATGTTCTTTTCCAATGAAATGCTTTCGTTTGAAAACAATGCCCGTTACGCTGATGTTATCGAACGTGTCCTTTATAACGGCGTTCTTTCCGGTCTTTCGCTTGACGGCAGATCGTTCTTTTACGAAAATCCGCTTGAGATAAATCTCCGTGATCATATAACGAATATTTGGGGAACAAAGCGTTATCCCATAACTCAGCGCCTTGAGTGCTTCAGCTGTTCATGCTGTCCTCCCAATGTTACAAGGCTTATTGCTACTCTCGGAAATTATTTTTACGGTATCGACGGCGACACGTTCTACATTAACCAGTTCGTTTCTTCCGAAGCCGAGTTTGACGGTGTGTACTGTAAAGTATCAACCGAATATCCGCTCAACGGCAGAGTTACAGTTTCTGTAAAGGGTACGAAAAAGGTTGCGGTCAGAATTCCCGAATGGTGCGATAATTTCTCTTTAAATAAAGATTTCAGCTTTGAAAACGGTTATGCTGTTATCGATAACGACGGAGAAGATATTGTTGTTGATCTTGATATGACCCCCAAGATCGTTTACGCAGATCCCCGAATTTCAAGCGATGCAGGAAAAGTCTGCGTCATGCGCGGCCCGATAGTTTACTGCGCAGAGGGTGTCGATAACGGAGAATTCCTTCATAGTTTCATTCTTCCAAAAGAACTTGATGCAACAGAAACATTTTCCGAGGAATTCGGACTTATCACTCTTGAAGTGCCTTGCCGTAAACGTCTTCCTTTTGAAGGCGGTCTTTATTCTTCGTTTAAACCTCAGACAGAAAAAACGACTCTTAAAATGATCCCTTACAACTGCTTTGCAAATCGAGGCGAAACAGATATGGTCGTTTGGTTCTGTATGGATAAATAATATTTTTCAATTTTATATCGGACGGTATTATGTTTTACCGTCCGATTTTTTATGCCTTAAAGTTCTATCTTTTGTTTTTGTAAAATATATATTTACGGAAGAGGGGGGACAAGTGCCGTGAAAAATATAATTTCTGTTTTGCCCGACCGTCTGAAAACGGTTCTGGGATGCAAAAAAGTCTTTTCCTCAGCATCGGAGATCACCATAAGGCACGAACGTCCGTCATGTGTGTCTTTCGGAAAAGAAATTTTATATATATCTTCAAACGGTCTGACATCCGATCCGAGTAAAGCTGTTTTGCTTTACAGATATGAGATTGACGATATTTTCGCAAAGATCTGCAAAAGTTCCGTATATTCATTTGAGGATCAGATCAGCAACGGTTTTATTTCGCTTTGCGGAGGTCACAGGGTCGGTCTTTGCGGAACTGCGGTCGTGAAAAACGGTTGTTTAGTCGGTTTTCGTGATATCAGCGGGTTTGTTTTCCGCATAGCAAGAGAAATAGTCGGAGTGGCGGAAGATGTCTCAAAATATATTATTTCTCCTCAAAAAGTGGTTAATACTGCAATTATTTCCCCTCCGGGTGGGGGAAAGACAACCATTCTGCGTGATTTGTGCCGTATTTTGGGCGAAAAAGGGTATAAGGTGAGCGTGGTGGATGAAAGGGGAGAATTGTGCGGTGTTTCGGACGGTGTTTCTTCTTTTTCAAGCAGTTTTTTATGCGATATTTTAGATTGCTGCCCTAAAGCTGAGGGTATAGAACGTGCTCTCCGAACTCTTTGCCCCGATGTTATTGTTTTTGACGAGATCAGCTCTGTCTGTGAAGCTGAAAACCTTGTCAGTTCAATGAACAGCGGTGTCTCGTTTATTTTCTCGGCGCATTCCGAATCTTTTTTTCAGGCAGCAAAAAGACCTGCGATAAAAAAACTTCTGGATTGCGGTGCACTCGATCTTGCCATCGTTCTCGGCACAAAAGAAAAACGCGGAACGGCGGTCGAGATCATCAGAATAACTTCGGGAGGCGGCAGCTATAAAGCAGATCGCATTGATATTGATCCTGTCGGCAAGTTCATTCTTGGGGATATTTAAAAGCCGAGCATTGAAGCTGCGAGCGGAGGAGCTTCGCGGAATAATCCATGCCGTCGAACGTATAAAAACAGGAATTTCGTTCGGTCAAAAAAGTGTTCCGTCGCTGCTTTCGGAAATAGAAAAAGATATGTGTCCTTTATTCTTTTTCGTAGGAAATTCCGCTTTGGGAAAGACCGTTCTTGAAAGTTACGAAAAAGTGCGGTCGGATTATTCTTCCCGTTCGTTTCTTAATGATGACGATCAAAAAAATGTGGATCTTTTCTTTTCATCTCTCGGCAGGTCGGGCACGGATGATCAGTTATCTCTTTGCGAGGCTACTCTTTTACGGCTTTCGGGCAATCTTCTTGATGCCGAGGAAAAGTATAAAAAATACGGAAATGTCTTTTCCCGTTCGGGTATACTTGCAGGACTTTTTATCGTTATACTTTTTTTATAAAATAAACTATTATTGAAAATTCGGATGGATGTTGACGTGAAGATCGATGTGCTTTTTCAGATAGCGGCGGTTGGGATAATAGTCGCCGTTCTAAACCAGTTGCTGACGAAATCCGAACGGTCGGAACAGGCTTTGATGGTAACGATCGTCGGACTTGTCATCGTTCTGCTTGTTGTTGTCGGCGAGATCAAAACCCTTTTCGATACGATAAAGCAGGTTTTTTCGTTCGTATGAATATTTTTACGGTTGCGACAGTCGGTCTTATCGGAACATTTTTTGCTGTTTTCATGCGGAAAATGGGGGACGAGTATCGGGTCTGCGTTTCGGTTTTCTGTGTTTGTGCATTGCTGATTGCGATTTTTCCGTATTTTTCGCATCTTTTGGCTCATATCTTATCTTTTTCAAAGCTTTCGGGAACCGATACCGAGAATTTTATGTTTCTTCTCAAAGCTGTAGGTGTCGGTTATGTCAGTCAGTTTTCGTCCGATATCTGTGCTGATGCCGGAGAAAATGCGATCGCCTCGAAAATCGAGCTTGCGGGCCGTATCTGTATTCTTGCGATGACAGTCCCCGTTGTCAGCTCTCTCGTTGAAATGATAGGAAAAATGCTATGA
>JAZNOI010000107.1:0-23875 GCA_045580755.1 Eubacteriales bacterium
GCTACGCAAAATGTGATATTGAAACCTACGGTTTCAGTGATATTATATTCGCCCCTAACGCCCGCAGGCATATCACTTGCGAAGCAAATATCACGCACCGAAGGTGCATATAACTCGCCGTAAGGCGAATATAACTGAAAACGACAGATTCCTGTCGGAATCTGTCGTTTTCTGGTGCGGGTGACAGGAGTTGAACCTGCACGTCGGGGACACCAGATCCTAAGTCTGGCGCGTCTGCCAATTCCGCCACACCCGCTTATACTGCTGCATCTTTTCTTTGAAGCACGCCTTGTAATCTTATCATACGAAGGAGTTTTTGTCAATATATAATACCCTATATTTCTTTTTTTAGACGTTAGGTATAGACTTTTATTATTTGTTATGGTAAAATCATAATACTGTATTCAGAATAAAAATGTTGAAAAAGAGGTATCTATCGTGGTTTCAAACTATATGAGTTTTATTGACTCTTATAACAACACAAAGCTTTTTATATCCATAAGCTCTTCGCTTTTCAGCGTTGTTTTCGTCATAATGTTGTACAATATCATTTTCGCCTTAATAAAGCTTAACAAGCTCAAAACCGCGCTTGCTCAGGTCTCTGTTAATCCAAATCAGCACACTGCCGACGAGCTCCTTCGCGTATTGACCTCTATAAAATATTTCCAGAAGTTTATCATCACCAATACCAATGAATCCAACGGCGGCATTTCCAAAAGAATGTGTGCCAACACGTATATGGACGTTATCGATCCTTGTCCGAACATCGATCAAAACACAAAAAATGCGATCGTCGAAAAGCTTGTCGGCATCGGTTGTGTCTTTAGCAAGCTTTCGGTAGCGGTCTCTATAAATAATAACGGCAAGCCGACACAGTCGGTCAACAATATTCAAACTGCGGCACCCGTTTATGCTGTTGACGAAAAAGAATACGGCGATATGGGTGAAGAAAACGTATGGTTTTCTCTTCTTCAGGCATGTAAAAACGCCGGATGCAACGCTTTTTTCAGCACGAGATTCTATTGCCAAAACATACCTATGCAAAAATCGCAGGAAATTGACTGCATCGTCGTATCAAAAAAGGGAATATTCTTAATTGAAGTAAAATCACCTTCGCACAAAAAAATGAGTCCCTATGATCGCTCAACCGTCGTCGTAGGTTCGGACATTGACGATCCCTCGATGCAAATATCGATGCATAAAGATGCATTCCTTGAAAACATAAGCATTGATCCGCGGGTAATAAAAAACCTGCTTGTAATCAGCTATCCGAACAACTCGAAAAAAAGAATTGACATAAACAGCTTCCCGTACAATCAAAACTACGTTACGTTGAAGGTTGACGAATTATATTCGTTTATCCTTTCCTACGGCGGTCCCGATGTAATGACGCAGGAAACGGTCGATTCTATTTCGGCAAAGCTTACTTCGTTTATTAACTACAAGGCTAACAAGGCTGTAACAAAATGGATCATAGACGGCGAAGAAGGCAACGCTGTCAGTGGATATAAGCCGAAGCCCAAAGCTGTGCCTGCCACTGCAGCGCCCGTTCAGCCCACAGACTCGGTAACTTGTCCGAAGTGCGGCTTCATCGGCAAATCCGGATTAAATTTCTGTCCCAAGTGCGGAAACAAATTTTAAAAAAATATATACCGTTTTGTATTTGAAATGAAAAATGTGAAAATTGGCGACATAGTCGTAATAGCTTTAATATTCGTTATTACGGCGGGAGTATTCTTCTTCCGCCTTTTTTCCTTTGGTGAGGGGAGAAGTGTTGAGATAACAACCGAAAACGGCGTTATTAGTCATTCTCTGAATGAAGATAATATTTTTGAAATAAACAGCCGCGGGATCACTCTTTCGGTCGTCATAAATGACAAAAAAGTATACGTGGAAACGTCCGACTGCCCGAACCGCAACTGTATCAACATGGGCAAGATCTCCGAAAAGGGTCAGTCTATCGCATGTGTTCCCGCAGGCGTGTACATAAAAATAGTAGGAGAGGGGGAGTCGGGTTATGACTACGTCATCGGCTAAGCGGGCGGCGTACGGTGCATTATTCGTCGCATCGGCACTGTTATTCTCGTATGTCGAATCGCTCATTCCTCTTCAGTTCATACTGCCGATTCCGGGCTTCAAGCTCGGATTTGCGAACATAAGCGTAATGCTTGCAATGTTTTATCTCGGTACGGTCGACGCCTTATTTGTAACCTTGGCAAAAACGGTTTTGACCTCGATCCTGTTCGGAACGCCGATATCGTTTTTGTTTTCGCTATGCGGCGGCATTCTTTCGTTTCTGTTCTTGCTTTTGGCAAAATATCTGATAAAAGAAAAAATCGGCTTTATAGGCATATCCGTTGTATGTGCCTCGCTTCACAACGTAGGACAGCTCCTCGTTGCCTCTGCCATATTCAAAGATCTTTCCGTAATGTGGTACCTCGAGTGGCTGCTGCCTGTATCTGTCATAACGGGCATAATTACGGGAACTGTTGCTTTGGCATTTGGGAAGCTTGCGGAGAAAAAAATATGAAAAAATTATTTGCAATATTTATAACGGTGTCGCTCGTTTTCCTGACCTCGTGCCAAAAGCAATACATAGAAACGTCGGTTTTCTCTATGGACACGGTCGTAACGTTGAAAATTGAATCCGACGATGACGGTGTAACCGAAAAGTGCACACAGCTTTTAAAAAGGCTGGACAAAGAGTTTTCGCGGCACGACCAAGAGAGTGCCACGTATAAGTATAACAGCTCTGTAGACGGAATAACCGTTTCTCCGGAAATGAAAGAGCTTATAGAAATGTCAAATGAAATAAGCGAAAAAACGGACGGTGCATTTTCCGTATATGCGGGCTCGATTACAAGTCTATGGGAAAATGCTGACAGCTATCCCACCGACGAGCAGATTCAAAACGCCGTAATCCGTTCAGCAAAACAAGCGGAGCTTGACGGTAATTTTTTGAAAAAAGAATCAAGCGGAAGTGTTTTGGAGTTTGGCGGGATCGCAAAAGGGTACGCCTGCGACAAGCTGATCAAGCTCTTAAAGGACGAGGGTGTCGGATCGGCGCTCATCTCGTTTTCGAGCAGTGTCGGTGTGATCGGTAAAAATGCGAACGGCAAGCCCTGGAAGATCGCAATAAAGGATCCCTCCGATACAGAAGGTGTAATTGGATACGTATTGCTTGAATCCGGCGGACTTTCGGTGTCGGGCGATTATGAGCGTTTCTACGAGATCGGCGGGGAAAAATACAACCATATCGTAGATCCTCGAAACGGACTTCCGGTTAATAACGGTGTTCACACGGTGGCGGTAATAGGACCGTCATGTGCGGAGTGCGACGCATTGTCGACTGCCTTCTTCGTAATGGGAGAAGAAAGGGTACGTGAGTTGTATTCTGACAGCAAAGAAATAAAATATTTGTTCGTTACCGACGACGGTATTTTTATGAATGATTCAATGAAAGAAGTATTTAACTACGAATAAAACGCATGGGAATTCCATGCGTTTTATTTTTTTGTTCGCAGCACGTCTTATATACGCGTAGGAATCTTTTTTCGGTCTTGTCTATATAATATATAAAAGCTCGGACGGGGGAACATTATGGTCGATCTACAGAAGGAAAAGTATAAGAATCTTGCCGAAAAAACTTGGTTCTTTTTATTGATATTTGTTTTTGTGTTCGTGGTTTCAAAATGTGCAATGTGGCTTTTTGAACTGTTATTTCCGTTTTTTGTTTCATGGATTATTGCGCTTTTGATCAGACCGATAACCGTTTTTTTACACAAATATACCAAAGTGTCAAAAAGGGTATGGAGTGTATTATTGGTCTCGGCAATAGTATTTGGTTTAGGCAGCATATTATTTTTCTTGCTGTCAAAGCTTGTGCACGAGCTTCAGGATATTTCTTGTTATATAACTTCGAATTACGAGGATATAATAGATAATGTAACAAACGGCATAAGTGTTCTGGGAGAAAAGCTCCCGATTTTTAAGGCATTTTTAAGCGAAGAGGAATTATTAAACGCTGTATTCGATTCCTTGTCAAAAAGTGCAGTGGCTCTGTCTTCAAAAATTCCTTCATTCATTACGTATCTTGCGAAAGCCTTTCCGAACGTGCTGTTTTTATCGGTAGTTCTGATTACTTCGGCGTATTATTTTTGTGCAGATTACGATAAGCTGAAAGCTGCATTTTTGAATGCGTTGCCGAAGTCGGTTACAGTCAGGCTCCCGGTAATAAAAGAGACGTTTAGTAATCTCGGCAAGAAGGTTATAAAGGGTTATCTTATAATAATGTTGCTGACTTTTGCAACGGTATATTTCGGGCTGACGGTTTTGAAAGTGAGGTATGCATTTGCAACGTCTGTGATCATATCGCTCGTAGATATGTTGCCGATAATAGGGGTAGGCATAGTGCTTGTTCCGTGGGCGGTATTCAAAATAGTTCTCGGCGAGTATTACGTCGGGTTCGGGCTTTTGATACTGTTTGGGGTGGTCTGCATTATGCGGGAGATCTTGGAGCCGAAGATAATAGGGAAGAGCATCGGTCTTCACCCGTTGTTGACGTTGTTTGCTATGTACGTCGGATTAAAGCTGTTCGGTTTTTTTGGTATGATCATATTCCCGTTTGTGATAACTGTAATAAAAAACATAAAATAAGAGAGAATGTGTGCAGATCCCACACTCTCTCTGTTATATTCAATAAAAAAAACAAAAAACCGTGAGGGGAGCACGGTTTTCTGTTTTTTTAAAGCTTTATGAGACTTTAAAAGGGGAATAATAGGGGATAGATTAGGAGAATTTATTTTTCAAACGCAAATTATCGGCAATCATGGCGATAAATTCGCTGTTTGTGGGCTTGCCTCGGTTGTTTTGGATCGTGTAGCCGAAATAGGAATTCAGAGTGTCGATGTCTCCTCTGTCCCAGGCAACCTCGATCGCGTGGCGTATGGCACGTTCAACTCTCGACGAGGTGGTGGAATATTTCTGTGCTACGGACGGATAGAGGATTTTTGTAACCGAGTTAATTATGTTGTTATCTTCAATTGCCATCATAATTGCGGTACGCAGGTATTGATAGCCTTTGATATGTGCGGGTACTCCGATCTGATGTATGATCTTGGTTATCTGTGTTTCCATATCAGCGTGTGAGTTAGGGTTTTTGCGATTGTCGTTTTTCGCTGTCAATGAGGAGTTTTTGCTGACTATTCTGTGGATCCTTTCTTTGAGGGACTGGTAATCGAGGGGCTTGACCAGGCAGTATTCGGCGCCGACCTCTGTCGCCTCCGAAAAGATGTTTTGGTTGTTTACCTGGGATACAACTATAAATGCGGGAGACTTCTCGGATTCTTTTGCTCTTTTTATAACCTGAACGCAATCGAGTTTTGACAGCCATGCGTCGATTATTACAACGTCGGGGCGGAGCAATCTTATTTTGTTAATTGCATCCTCTCCGTTTGATGCAAGGTCGATCTGTTTAAAACCTTGACGAGAAAGGTTGTCCTTGCAGCTTATGCGAAAATCAAAATTTTCGTCAGCAATCAGTATTTTTATCGTTTCTTCCATTTTTCCACACACTCCGTATTTACTAATTCTTTATTCGATGTGTATATATTACCATAAATTACCAAAATATGCAATACCTTCTTGTTAAAAAAATTAACTAAAATAATTTGTCGAATGTGGTTTATTATTACCAAATATTACCATATTCTATAAAAAAGGGTTGGGAAATAATCGATAATCTCATTTTTTCAAAATAAAAGAGGATATAGAACCGGGGAGATCTATATCCTATATTTTATGCCTTTTTTAAATAATCCACCTGAGTTTTTGTCAGATATCTCCATTTGCCGGGCGAAAGATCACCCAGCTTGATATTACCTATGGCAACGCGGCGCAAGCTCATAACTTCGAGCTCGACAAGCTCGCACATTTTTCTGATCTGTCGGTTTCTTCCTTCAAAGAGGGTCATTTTTATAACGGTATAATTATCTTTTCTGGTTACTATCTCGCACTCAACGGGCATGATCTCGTATTCGTCAATAATCATGGGTTGTCCGAGTTTTTTCAGTTGTTCGCCGCTTATCTCGCCCTTTACTTTGACGTGATAAATTTTTGGGATGCTATGCTTGGGGTGGGTAAGCTTGTTTGCGAGTTCGCCGTCGTTTGTAAAGAGTAACAGACCGTCCGACTCCATATCGAGACGTCCGATCGGGTAAACCCTTTCTCCAACGTCTTTTATCAGTTCTGCCACGCATTTTCTTGATTTTTCATCCGAAAGGGTTGTAATATAGCCTCTCGGCTTGTTGAGCATAATGTAAATCTTGCGATTTGCGTTTTCGATAACTACGGGCTTTCCTTTGTATGTAACCCTATCCTTGCCGGGAACGACTTTTTGACCCGGTTCGGCAGGGAGTCCGTTGACTTTGATATTACCCGCTTCGATCTCTTTTTCAGCGGCGCGTCTGCTCATTATACCTGCTGTGGATATAAATTTCTGGAGGCGCATTTCTTCCATAATATAGTATACTCCTAAAATAATCCCAAAAACTTTTTCTTCGGCTGTTTTTTTGCCACCGTTTCCTGTGAGATCAGGTCGACTCTGCCGATCTCTTCGCCGTTATCGTAAAAGATGACCGTACCGATAGTCTCATACGGCTCTATCGGGGCAAATAAAAATCTGTCAAGAATAAGTTCGCTTGTAATATTTGAATGATTTTTCGGGCAGGTGTATCTGAGTACACCCGTGTTTTTTACAGTAACGTAGTTCGACGTTCCGCCTACAACCGGCACTTTGAAGCAAAAGCTGTCTTTTTCCGCAAGAGTAACGGTCTTTATCGTATCAAAGCCGAGATCAAGCATTTTTTTGTGGTCGTCCCAGTCGTTAGGCGCGTTTAGAGTAACGGCAATAAGCGTGGTTCCGTCCTTTTCAGCGGCAGATACCAGGCATCTTCCCGTCTTTTTTGTGAAACCGGTCTTCACCCCAATAGCACCGTCGTATATCTTGAGAAGCTTGTTGTGGTTGACGAGAACGCGTCCGCCTACCTGCCCGTCAAGCGGGATATCCGTCTTATACGTCGATACTATTTTCTTGAAGACCTCGTTCGTTAAGGCGTGTTGGGTTATAATGGCTAAGTCGTGTGAGGTGGTGTAGTGGTTTTCGTCGTATAAGCCGTGAGGATTGGTGAAATGGGTGTTTTTAAGCCCCATCTCTTTTGCTTTCACGTTCATCATATCGGCAAACATTTCGACACTTCCGCCCACTTCAACCGCTATCGCCGTGGCGGCGTCATTTGCGCTCTGCAACAAAAGTGCATACAGCAGCTGTTGCATGGTAAGCACTTCGCCCTTCTTCAAGTATATAGACGAGCCTTCGACTCCGATAGCACGATCGTCGACCTTAAAGGACTTGTCCAAAGGGTAGTTTTCTATTGCAGTCAACGCGGTCATGATCTTGGTCGTACTCGCCATACCCAATTTCGTGTGCGCGTTTTTTTCATATATGATCTTTCCGCTGTATGCGTCTATAACTACAGCGCTTTGGGCAGATAGCTCCAATGCGTTAGCGTTTATCGGACAAGCGGAAAAAATCAGCAGAAGGGAAGTAAGCAAATATATAAATCTTTTCACATAGTTTTTCATATAAATCTCCGATAATAATTCTTTTCAAGAATATTTATCTGTAACGAAAGGAGTTTATATGCGAAAAAGTGAAAATGCAAAATTTATATTATTCGCCTTTTTCTTCTTTTTCTTCTGTTTTAGCTTCTTTGTTTTCTTTTACAAAAACGTTTTTGATCTTTTCGATGATCTCGGGGCTCTTTTCGATGATGTTGCCTACCGATGCGATCTTGTTTGTCGTCGTGTCGGGAACAGAGAGATTGAGGAGCTCTACCGAGCCGTCAGCCTTGATAACCAAAAACGCCATAGGTGTAACGGAAACGCCTGTGCCCGAGCCGCCGCCGAAGTTGTTCTGTTTTGCGGTTTCTACCTTTTTAGATGCATAGTCGATTCCGCCCGAAGCAAAGCCCATAGACACTTTTGAAACGGGGATTATCGTAACTCCTCCGTTTGTCGTTATGGGATCGCCGATAACCGTATTTGCTTCTACGATACCTTTGATGCTGTCGAGAGTCGTTTTGATGATATCATTCTGTTTGCTGTCCATAATGTACCTCCAAGTGGATTGTATATAGATTTTATTTTATGTCTGTGTTATTTTGAGGGGGAGTTTGCTTTTTCATCTTGCTTTTAATGAATCCGATGACAAATTTCAGTCCTACCGAAAGAGCGTGCCAAACGCGTAATCCAAACGTAATATTTATGCTTGCTTCGGATTTTTCCGAGAAAAAGTCGGGGAATACGTTTATGCTGTGAGGTTTTTTGACGTCAACGTTGGTCACGTTTGACAAAAGCTCAACTATATATGCGACCGACTGAGATACGACTCCGTATGTAACTGCCGTATTTGCGGGATCGTTTGACGAGACTCTTATATACAGCTTCACGATTTCTATTTTCAGGTGTTTGCCGAAGGTTGGAATAACGTCGTTGAGAACGATTTTTACAAGATCGAGCACTTCCGTTACAGTTTCCGAAAGCTTTTTCTTGGGAGCAGCTTCTTTGTGCTGTTTTTTGAGCTGTTTCTTTTCTTCGTTCTTTTGCGATTTCTTTGCAAGCTTTTCTTGCTGTTTTTTATGTTTTTTTGCAGATAGCTTTTTTATTTTTTTCTCTTTTTGCGGGATGATCGGTATGTTCAGGAAAAGAACTTTTACTTTTACCGATAGCTCCTCTTCGTAACTGATACATATTCTGACCTTCAAAAACAGAAGGAATATGATCAGAAGAAGGGGTAACAACAGTAACAGCCACCACATAATATTCCCTCCTTTTTTGATGATTTTTAAATATTAAAAACAGTAGCCGTGTCTATCAGTCGGCAATATCCGCCGAAACGTCTTCTTTTTCGGCGGGCGATTCTTCGCTTTGTTCTCCTACGTCAAAAGTAAGCATTTCAACGGAGGGGAGTTGGTCGAGCGAGGAAAGTCCGAAGCAACGCAGAAAGTCGAGCGTAGTTCCGTAAAGAGAAGGTCTGCCGGGAACGTCAAGTCTGCCTTTTTTCTCAATAAGATTCTTTTCCATAAGCAGAGCAACGGAATACGAGCTGTCGAGACCTCTGACCTGTTCTATGTAAGCTCTTGTAACGGGCTGATGATATGCGATTATGGCAAGAACCTCGAGCGAAGAGTTCGAGAGGTTGCCTCTGCCTTGCTTAATGCCGAGTGCAAGCTTTACGTACGACTCGTATTCGCTTTTCGTACACAGCTGGCACGCTTTATCAAAAGTGATGAGCTGAACGCCTCTCGGTATATCGCTGTTATTATATTTTTCTTCGTAAACGTGAACGAGATCTCTTGCCGCAGCGGGAGTGATCTCGAGTATATCGGCAAGCTTGTCGTATGTAACGGGGTGTCCCGCCGCATAGAGCACCGCTTCTATTATAGACAGCTTTTTATTCAAGTCGTCTTCGGTCAGTATTTGTTCACTTTCTTCTGGGGGCGTTACCTCTTCGGTAATAAGTTCTTCTGTTTCGGTAACGTTTAACGTTGTATCATTCTGCATTTTGTGTAACTGCCTTTCGGGTTGTGTTTAGTATTATGTAAAGAATTCCGTCTTCTTTTTCTTCAAGCTCGATCCTTCTTGCTTTTGCGAGTTCGAGTATTGCCATAAAAGAGGCAACAAGTTCGGAACGGTTTTCGCAGAGAAGCATAAGAGCGTCAAAGGTGTCGTTGCCGTGAACGCGAAGCCTTTTCATTATACTTAAGATCTTTTCGGAGACCGAAACCATTCTGCCTCTGAGCAGGGGAGCAAATACTTTTTCGGGGGGAGCCGAATACAGCTTGCTTCTGTTTATAAGTCTGACGAACGCCTTTTGCAAAAGCTCCGAGTCCATATCAGTGGGCTGTTCGTCACGCTTTACGGGGAAAACGTCGCTTTCTTTTGCGAATCTGCCCGAGTATTCGGAGAACATATCGTTTAACAAAAGGGCGGCTTCTTTGGCTTTCTTGTATTCCAAAAGGGCGGCGGCGAGGGCGGCTCTCGGGTCTTCTGCGTCTTCTTCCTCGGTCTTGGGGAAGAGCATACGGCTTTTTATAAGCATAAGTTCCGACGCCATAGTAATAAACTCGCCCGCGATGTCCATATCCATTTTCTCCATCTCGCTGAGGTATTCCATATACTGGTCGAGAATGAGTGAGATCGGAATGTCGCAGATATCTATTTTATTTTTCGTAATAAGCGAAAGCAACAGGTCGAGAGGACCTTCAAACACTTCCAGCTTGAATTTCGGCTTTGTTTCGATCATAGTTTTATCCCTGTAATAAAGTGAATAACGGTGTCAACACCCGTGCACATGCCGTCGAGTATGGCATCCGATATAAATTGCAGAGGTCCGCTCAGGATTCCCGTGTAAAGAGCGACCATAAGAACGATCTGTATGATCTGCTCATACTTCATGAGCTTAAAATAGAGTCTGTCGGGAAGGAAAATAAACGCTATTCTCGAACCGTCAAGCGGCGGTACGGGAATAAGGTTGAATACCGCGAGATAAAGGTTCATCGTGCAGAAAATTAACAAAAACTGTAATATGACGGTAAACAGATTAAAAGTAAACTCCGTCTGCATCCAGCCTTGATCTGCAATCAAAAAGGCAACAAGTATTCTGTGAAGCAACACGCCGATAAAAGACAGCAGCAGGTTTGAAAGCGGTCCTGCAACAGCGGTGATAGCCATGCCGTTTCTCGGCTTTCTGAAGTTTCTGGTATTAACGGGAACGGGTTTTGCCCATCCGAATCCGAAAAGAAACATACATAACGTGCCGATAGGATCAAGATGCTTCAGTGGATTTAACGTGAGTCTGCCGAAGTTTCTTGCCGTAGGATCGCCCATCTTGTATGCGGCGTATCCATGAGCATACTCGTGAAAAGAGAGGGCAAGCAATACGACCGGGATGCTCAACAGTACGGGAATATAGTTACCCGACAAAATGTTTTGAATCATAAATCGTTCCTCATAAGATCTTCGTAGCTTTCGCGGGCTACGGCAACGTATTTTTTGTTTTTCGTAACCATTACAACGGGAGGACGGGGGATCTTGTTGTAGTTTGATGCCATAGAGTAGTTGTACGCTCCCGTGCACAAAACAGCCAAAGTATCGTTTTTACTTGGCTTTGCCACTTTTACGTTTTCGGCAATAATGTCGCCGCTTTCGCAACATCTGCCTGCAATTGTGCAAGTGAAATCGCATTTTTCGTTTGCTTTATTTGCAACGACGACGGTGTAAAGCGATTGGTAAAGCGCGTATCTGGGGTTATCGGGCATACCGCCGTCGATAGAAACGTAGTTTTTAAAACCCGGGATCTCTTTTACGCTTCCGACGTTGTAGAGAGTAATGCCTGCCGCCGCAACGAGCGAACGTCCGGGCTCCATATATATTATAGGCATTTTTATTCCGTTATTTTCTGCATAGCTCTTAATTTTTTCTGCGATCTTGTCGATATTTTTTGCGTAGTCGATAACGGGGTCTTCTTCAATGTAACGAACGCCCATACCGCCTCCGAGGTTAAGAACGTCGGCTTCAAAGCCCGTTTCGTCTTTTATCTGTTTGATAAACTTGATCATAATCTCGGAAGCATCGATAAAAGGCTCACAGTCGAAGATCTGAGATCCGATATGGCAGTGGAGACCTTTGAGGTTCACGTTCGAAAGGGAGAGCGCAAGCTTTACTATTTCCATAGCGCAACCCGTTTTGATCGCAGAACCGAATTTCGAGTCAACGTTTCCCGTCATGATCGCTTTGTGGGTGTGCGGATCGATTCCGGGAGTTATGCGTAGAAGAATGTTTTGCGTAATGTTTCTCTTCTTGCACTGATCGTTGATCTCATAAAGCTCTTCTTTATTGTCGACGACGAAATAGCCTATCTTGCAGTCAAGAGCAAATTCAATATCTTTGTCGGTCTTATTGTTTCCGTGGAAGAAAACTCTTTCCATAGGAAAACCCGACTTGTATACCGTATACATCTCACCGCCGGAAACGACGTCGCAGCCGATTCCTTCTTCTTTTGCTATCTCGTATATTTTCTTGCATGAAAAAGCCTTGCTCGCGTAAAGGGGCATACTGCCTTTTCCAAAGTTCTTTTCGAGCGCGTTTTTGTAGACACGGCAGTTTTCTCTGATCAGATCCTCGTCCATAACGTAACAGGGCGTGCCGTATTCTTTTGCAAGTTCAACTGTGTCGTGGTTGCAAAACGTCAGATGACCTTTTGCGTTTATTCCTAAATTTGAATGTATCATTTGTTATCTCCGATATCAGTTTTGTCAGTCGGTGCAGTGCTTGGTTATTGCCGCCCACACCTCGTCTTTCCCCTCGTTTTTTAGAGAGGAGAAGGGAATTATTGCCGTACCTTCCTTTACGGACGGGTGGCTTGAAATATATTCAAGCATTTTGCTTCTGTCGGTCTTGTTCGTTTTATCTGATTTTGTAACGACGATAAAATAGGGTATGCCGACCGTGTTCAGAAAGTCAAGCATCATAACGTCGTCGGAAGTGGGGCCTGCTTTCATATCTATAAGCTGGGCAACCGCTTTCAATGATCTGTCTCCCTCTTTTCGAGAGGTGAAGAATCCGTCGGTCAGACTTGACCATCTTTTTTTGTCCTCGATACTCCTCTTTGCGTAACCGTAGCCCGGGAGGTCGACGAGATACAATTTCTTATCTACCGAGTAGAAATTGACCGTTATGGTCTTTCCGGGAGCAGAGCTGACTCTTGCGAGCTTCTTTCTGCCGAGCAAAGTATTGATAAGCGAGCTTTTTCCGACGTTCGATCTACCGGAAAAGGCAATCTGCGGCAGAGAAAAAGCGGGGAACTGCGAGGGAGTACCTGCGGTTATTTCGAGATTTGAGTTTTGAAAGTTGATTTTCATACTGTCCTCGTTGTGCGTGCGGTATTTTTCGGTAAGTCGATCACGTCGCTTGCTTTCAAATTTTCGAGACGGGTGCATTTGGAAGGCTTTTCATCGGCAAAAGCGTTTTTGATAACGTCGTCGATCGTATTGCAAAGTATGATCTCGAGGTTTTCTTTTGCAGATACGTCTAAATCTTCGAGGTCTTTTTCGTTGTCTGCGGGAATAAGGACCGTCTTTACGCCCGCTTTATACGCCGCCATGGTTTTTTCGCGGAGTCCGCCTATAGCAAGTACTCTGCCGCGTAAGGTTATTTCGCCGGTCATGGCAACGTCGTTTCTGACTTTTGTCTGGGTGAGTTCGCTTAAAAGTGCGGTCGTAAGGGTAACTCCTGCCGAAGGGCCGTCTTTCGGAACTGCGCCTTCGGGGACGTGAATATGTATGTCTCGATTTTTGTAGAAGTCGGGATCCGTGCCGTATTTTTCACTGTTGCTTCTTATGTAGCTGACAGCGGCTTTAGCCGATTCCTTCATAACGTCGCCGAGAGAACCCGTAAGCTCTATTTTGCCCGTTCCCGGCATGGTTGTTGCTTCGATCCTTAAAAGGTCGCCGCCGACGGATGTGTAAGCAAGTCCGTTTACCGTTCCGATCTCGTCTCGGTCGTATATTGTGTCCGGGAGTATCTTTCTTCCCCCGAGAAACTCGGAAACGTTTTTGTCGGTGATCTTTAAGATCAGAGCGGGATCTTCGACTATTCTCTTTGCGGCTTTGCGGCAGATGGACGCGATCTCTCTTTCGAGATTACGCACTCCCGCCTCGCGCGTATAATATTCGGACAGTTCAAAAACAGCGCTGTCGTCAAACTTAAGCTGTTTTTTTGTTAATCCGTGTCTCTTGAGCTGTTTGGGGATAAGGTGGTTTTTTGCGATCATGAGCTTTTCGGTGCGAGTATATATTTTGAGCTCGATAACTTCCATTCGGTCAAGCAGGGGCTTTGGAATGGTGTCAAGCGTGTTTGCCGTAGCAATAAACATACATTCCGAAAGATCGAAGGGGAGTTCTATAAAATGGTCACGGAAATTCTTGTTCTGTTCACCGTCGAGCACCTCGAGCAGTGCGGACGATGGATCGCCGTGTGAATCTCTGGTAAGCTTATCTATCTCGTCGAGGAGAATGAGCGGGTTGCATACTCCGGCATTTTTGAGAGCGTTTATGATTCTGCCGGGCATTGCGCCGACGTACGTTTTTCTGTGGCCTCTGATGTCAGCCTCGTCTCTTATGCCGCCGAGGGCAACTCTAACGTATTTGCGGTTCATGGCAGTTGCAATAGACTGTGCAACCGACGTTTTACCCGTTCCGGGAGGACCTACAAGACAGATTATCTGATTTTTAAGGTCGGGGTTAAGCTGTTTTACCGAGAGGTATTCAATAATTCTTTCTTTGACCTTTTCAAGACCGTCGTGGTCGCGGTCAAGTATTTTTTGAGCATATTTTATGTCGATTCTGTCTTTTGTTTTCTTAGTCCAGGGAAGCTCGATGCAGGTATCGAGATAAGTTCTGATAACCGCGCTTTCGGCTGAACCGAAAGGCATCTTTTGAAGTTTATATACTTCTTTTACGAGCTTTGTCTCAACGTCTTTTGGGAGCTTTTTATCGTAAATTGCATCCAAATATTCTTCGATCTCGTTTTCGCCGTCGCCGTATCCGAGCTCATTTTGAATGACTTTCATTTGCTCGCGGAGGTAGTGTTCTTTTTGGTGTGATTCAAGTCTTGATACGACTTTTTTGTGTATGGAAAACTCGGTTTCGAAAATACGGCTTTCTTTTTCCAAGATAACGTTGAGTTTTTCAAGGCGCTTCATAGGGTCGAACTCGTCGAGGATAGCCTGTTTGTCTTCCAAGCTTGTGAGAATGTTGCATGCAATATAGTCGGCGAGGAATCCGACCGATTTGATGGTTTTTACCGAAAGAGCTATATCTTCCGAGAGGTTGGGGATATATTTTGCGAACTTTTCAAAATTCTGTACCGTTTCGCGGATCAAAGCCTCGCCCTTTATTCCGCCTTCATTTTCGGCGATTATCTTCTTGCAGAGAGTTTCTGCGAAAAACTTATCGCCTTTTTTGGTAACCGACATAACGGAAGCGCGGCAAAGTCCGTCAAAAACTATGCGAAGGTTTCCGTTTGGCAGTTTCAGAAAATCTTTTATTTTTGCCGCCGTGCCCACTTTTTCGAAGTCTTCGGTTTTTTCAAACTTTTTATTAGAGATGTCTTTCAGGGAAACGAGCAAAACGGGCTCATCTATTTCTTTTGCGAAAATGCAAACCTTTTTTGATATTTTGTCCGATATTTCAACGCTTTGGGGAATAGAGGGGTAAACCGTTATTCCTCTGAGCGGAACGAGCTGTAACGTCATCTTTTCTGCTTTTTCTATGTATCTTGCCATTGTTTTGGGTTCTCCTTGTTATGTGAAAATGCTGTGCAATATGCCTTTATGCAGATATAAGGGTATACGATAACAACTCATTATAACACATAAAATATAAAATTTCCACAGTTTTTTTATTAATATTTTAATATATGTTGCATTTGGGTCAAAATCGTGCGTAAAAGCAACAAAAAAACGAGGGTATATCGGTGTATACTCTCGTTTTTTTATTATCTTTTCATTATGCCGTAACCGCTGTAAAGACGGCCGCCTTTTTTTACGTGTTCGATCATTGCTTTTTGCAGTGACGTCTTCGGTGGATATTCTGTTACGTTTTCGTAAGTGGCTTTGCTGTCAAAAGCTATTCTGATTCCCGACTCGCTTTCTGTTTTTTGAACGATATCGAATTTATTTTGGAATTTGATAATGTTGGATCCTTGGGGCAACAACGTTTTCAGAGTGGGGTCAAGCAGCCATGAGTTGCAAACGTAAGCCTTGTAGTTAAAATCCGGGAAGTATTTAGCGAAAAAAGCCGTTGACTGTCTGAATGAGTCTTCAAACAGATCTTCTGACAGCGGTCCGTTTGTGCGGGGAATGTGCACGCTGAGAACTTTGTCTCCCGGGAATATTCCGTGATCTTCCCAAGTTTTCTGTGTTACTGCTCTTTCAAACTCGAGTCTGCCGAGGCAGTATATTTTTCCTTCAAGTATCTTTCCGATCCATTTTATTTGATAGAGTCCGACTTTTTCGCCCGAATGTGATCTGTTGTAATTGCGCGCGTGTCTGCCGAGCTCTTTCAAGGTCTCGTGAAGTATGTCGTATTCAATTCCGAGACGTTTTCCGTTTTCGATAAAACTCTCGCATTTATACAGAGCGTACAAAAGGCAGAGCAATTTATCGTCCTGCTCGTGTAGGTATTGATAAGGGTCTTCTTTTTGTTCGATAATTTTGGGATCAAACCCGATCAGCCCGTTTTTTATGCTGTCTTCCCAGTCGGAAGGTAAGTCGAGATCTTTATATCGGTTTAAAACGGTTTCGGCTATGTTCATAGTGATCACAGCTCCTTAAATCCGTATCCGGAATACATTTTTCCGCCGCTCAGAAGATGGTCGATCACACTCTTTTGCAGGCTTGTCGTGGGAGTTATGTTTTTCAAATCACTGATCTCCGTACCTCTGCCGAAAAGGAATATGAGCGAGGAATAAGCTTCGGTCGTTTTTACGACGTCAAAGGTGTTCATGAACCTAACGATGTTTGACGTGGGCTTTAAGAACTGTTTAAGCGTAGGATCGAGCATCCACGAGCTGCAAACGTAAGCTTTGTAGTCGTATTCGGGGAAGTATTTTGCGAAAAATTCTTTTGAAAGTCGGTATGCCTCGTTGCAGGCTTCTTCGGTGAATGGACCACCGTTGTCGGGAATGTGGACGGCGATAACGTTTTCTTCTGCTGCAATATTGTGCTTTGGCCAGCCGTATACGCAGGTTCTGATCTCGAATTCGAGTCTGCCGAGACGGTATATGTTTCCGTTCAGTATCTTGCCTATCCACTTTATGGTCTGAATGCCGATCTTTTCGCCTTTTGTAAGATTGTAATATTCAAGTGCGTATCTTTTTACCTCTGTAAGAGAAGCTAAAAGAATATCGTCGGGAATGTCTCTCTTTTTTGCGGTCAAATAAAAATCCTCGCATTTACAGAGTGCGTATAAAAGCGCCTGCTTCTTGTCTTCTTGCTCGAAAAGCCATGAATAAGGCTCTTCTTTTGCATCTATGTATGCAGGATCAAAGGTTTTTGCACTATTCATAACCTCATCTTTCCATTCTGTCGGAAGGTTGAGCAGATCAAACCATTTTTCGATGATGCTTGTCATTGTATTACCTCGCATAAGACGTCTTGGCGGACGTGTTTTTCCAGAAGATATTATATCATACGGCAAAAGAAAATCAAGGGTATGTCGTGATGTGTTTCAAAAAAATTGGGTTTACGTCGGATATTTTTAAAATTCAAAAATAATTGAATCATTGTTCACATATAATACACAACTAAACGATTCTATAATGATAATATCAATAAGTCATTTTAATTATGTATTCGTGTATCGATTTGTCCTGTGTTTGATACAAAAAAAGAAAAAAGAGGTAGCTTAAATGAACGCGGGAAAGTATATTCCGAGAGATTTCTTGAAAAACAATTACATAAGATTGGGACTTGCCTGTGTTTTGTGCTATATGGGCTGCTATACGGGAAAGACCATACTGAGCGCACTGTCGCCTTTTCTTGAAAGCGGTAATGTTTTTACCGAAGGTCAGATAGGAAGCATGGGTTCAGCTCTGTTTTTTGCATACGGTTTCGGTCAGATGGTAAACGGTGTACTTGGAGATATGATCAGTCCAAAAAAACTCGCGTTTTTAGGTCTGTTTACGGCGGGTATCCTTGTCATTGCTTTGGCGTTCGTTCCCGGATATCTGTTCAGTATTCTGTTTTGGGTATTGATCGGATTTTTCTGCTCGATGCTGTGGGGACCTCTGACGAAGATAATCGCGGAAAACAGTGTTGGAGAAACAGGTAGAAAGCTTATGCTTTCACTCAATGCGAGCATGGTCATCGGTATGCTTTTGGCGTATCTTATAGCGGCTGTTGCGGCATCGATGTTCGGCTGGAAATCGGCGTTTATTACTGCCGGCGTATTTATGATCATCTGTTCGGTCGTATTCTACTCGGTGATCACGTTCCTTGAAAAAAGAAATATAATCGTATGCAAGGGAATAAAAAGCAAAAACGTGAATAGGGCAGAGCCCAAAGAAAAACTCTCGTTCAAGCTTATGATGAAGCACGCGCTTATTCCGACCGTCATATACTGTATGATGAACGGTTTTATAAGAAATGCCGTTTCGTTCTGGATCCCTATGTACATAAAGCAGACGTACAACGTAAGTGATTCGCTGGCTTCGGCAATAACCATAATATTGCCCATATTCAATTTCATTGGAACTTTCCTCGGGATCATTATGCTGAAAGCGCGTATATTCAGAAAGAGCGAACATCAGCTCAGCGCGTTTCTGTTCAGCTTGTCTACCTTGACTTTCGCTATAATCGTATTTTTAAACGGAAGCAGTCTCGCGCTTGCTCTGATCTGCCTTATAATAGCGTCTGCATCAATGAACTCGGTTTGCAATATTATTTTTGCGGTCTACGTGTTCAGATATAAAGACACGGGAAGAATATCGACGTTTACGGGCGGGCTTGACTGTTCGGCATACATAGCGTCGGGCATCGGCACGAAATGTATTGGGGTTTTGGTTGAAAACCTCGGCTGGAATTACACGGTTTTGATCTGGGGAGTGGTCGCTTTGATCGGTACCGCTTCTTGTATAGTGTCAGGAGTGATCTGCCGAAAGAATAACGTCGAATCGGTCGAGTGATAAATCTTTATAAAAAACAAGAGAGAGTGTGGGCAGAGCCCACACTCTCTCTGTTCTATTCAATAAAAAAAGAGGGTGATGAATCCCTCTTTTTATATTTTCAGTATTTTGCAGCCCAGCTTTTCGATATGCTCGGCGTTGTGCGAAACGATTATAAACAGTCTTGTTTTTGAAAGCCGTTTGATAAGCTTTATAATATCGTCGACCCTGTTTTCGTCGATGCCGTTGAACGGTTCGTCGAGCAGAATGACGTCGCCGTCAAACGCTAATGCTCTCGCTATTGAAACGCGCTGTTTCATGCCGCCCGACAGCTCTTCCGGATATGATCTCAGCTCGTTTCCCAATCCGAGTTCAGACAGACAAAAAGCTGCGATCTCTTTTGCCTCTTTCGTGTTTCCGAGAGGGAGCGAAACGTTTTCGAGTACTGTTGAAGTGTTCAAAAGTCTGCTCTCCTGAAAGGCGTAAGAGATACCCGTATGTTGACCGAGGTCGATTTTACCGGAATACTTCGTGTCGAGTCCTGCGATCATTCGGAGCAGTGTGGTTTTTCCTGCACCCGACTCTCCCGAAAGGGCGATAAGTCCGTTGCTCGGAAGTGTTACCGAAAAATTCTTGAATACCGTTTTTTTGCCGAATTTTTTTGTAAGGTTGGTTATTGTGATCATTTTGCAACCTCGTTTCTTTTCTTCGGAGTTACGGCGTTGACGAGCAAAACGAGCGTTTTTTCGATTATTACGCTTATTATGATTATCGTTACCGTCCACGCAAAAATATCGATCGTTTCGAGATAAGTTTTTGCGCTGTACAGCTCACGGCCGACTGTGTTTTCGATGTTGCAAATAACCTCAGCCGCAACGCCCGCTTTCCAGGCGAGGCCAAGCGATGTTTTAAAGCCTGCAAGGAAGTAGGGGAGAACTGAAGGCAAATACAGTTTCGTTATCTTGTAATAAGCCGAAAACTTGTACATTTTTGTCATCTCGATCAGTTCGGGGGGCGTGTTTTTTAATCCCTCGGATACGTTTCCGTGTATTATGGGCAATACCATAAGGAGCGAGATGAAAGAGGGAATCGTAGTTGTTTCGATCAAAAAGTATGCAAGTAATATAAATGAAGCTACGGGGGTTGCTTTTATGACCGAAAGCAGAGGGGAGATAAGCTCGTCCAAAAATTTGATTTTTGCCGTAATGATACCGGAGACCGTTCCGATCGCTACTGCTTGAAAAAAACCTGCCAAGACGTTTAGCACCGAATTGAATATTTTTTGGTAGAACGTTTCTTCGCGTCCGAGTTCGATCAGTCTTTTTGCAACGTCGAACGGGTTTGAAAGAATTACGTCAAGATCTATCTTTTCTGCAACAAAATGCCATACTAATATCCAAAATGCAAGAACGAAAGCCGTTCTTGCAATTTTGAATATGATTCTTTTAGCGGTAGAAATCATCTGCAGGGAGCTTTCCGCCGACAGACTGAGAATTAGCCTGATAGAGTACGTCAAGCATCTGTTTTACTGAGTTTTTCATTTCTTCGCCGGTGATAAGGCAGATGTTGCAGTTGGGGATAGCTTTCTTTGCGATCGCGGCCTTGGGCACGATGCCTGCTTTTTCAACGAGGTTGGCAGCCTCTTCTACGTTTTCGTTTACGTAGTCAACCGAAGCTTTGTATTCTTCCAAAAATTTGTTCAATGCATTGGGATACTTGCTTGCAAAATCATTATTTACTATGATACAGCCTTGGATAAGCTGATAGTCGGATACTTTATCCCATTCTTTTGTGAGGTCGAGAGCAATTCTCGTTTTGTCGTTGCCCATTGTAGCGGATGTGACCTGGGGTTCGGGAAGCATACCGATCGAGACTTCTCCCGCTTTAAGCTTAGCCGCGAGCTCTGCGTGGTCGGGAAGGAAGATGATCTTTACGTCTTTGTCGGGATCGATATTGTTCTTTTCGAGGATATAGCGAAGAACGTATTCGGGGGTAGAACCCTGACCCGTTGCATATATCGTCTTTCCGTTCAGGTCGGAAATCTTTTCGATCGTATTGCCGTTTTCGAGCATATAAAGAACGCCTAAAGTGTTAACTCCGGCAACCTGGAGACTGCCTTTTGTCTTGTTGTAAAGTGTGGATGCAAGGTTTACGGGAACGCACGCGATGTCGTAGTTGCCTTTGATGACCTCGGGAGCAACCTGAGTGGGATCTGTCGAGATCGAGAAGTTGTAATTATAAGCAGTATCGTTATTCTTGCTGTCGTCAATAAGCTTTGCCATACCCATTCCCGTGGGGCCTGCGAGGGTGATCACCTTGATTTCTTCAGGGGGGGCTTCGGTTTTGTTTTCTTCGTTGTTAACGTTGTTTTCAGTGTTTTCATTGTTTTCGCTGTTTTTGTCAGGTGTTTCGGTGTTGTTTTTGTCCGAACAGGAAGTCAGAGCAAAAAGCGCGAAAACTGTTAATACCGCAATGATGACCGATAAAATTGATAAGAATCTTTTGTTTTTCATAATGTCTCTCCATATATTTTTTTTAATTCTTCGGGTGAAGTGATTTTTATAATGTTGTTGTTTCTTGTTATAAAGCACTTTTCTTCAAGCGAGTCGAGTGCTCTGTAAAGCGAGGCTCTGCCGATATCGAGGTTTTGTGCCAGCTTCGACAGGCTCATATCTATTTTTACGCAGTTATCATCTCCGAGCGGAAGGGAAAGAATGTATTTCCCGAGCGTTTTTTCTGCGCTGCCCGAGGTGAAAAATGCGATTTTTTTATTTAAAAAGCGGATCTTGTCCGACAAAAACGATATATAGTTTTTCGTGAAGTCGATATCGTTTTTTAACATAGTCTCGATGGTCGGTTGGGCGAGAAGTGCGTACGTGCAGTTGTCTTTTGCCTTAATGACGGTCGTTCCGCATTTGTCGCCGAACAGAGACGCCATGCCGAACACCCGTCCGACTTTAAGAGTGTTTAGGATAACAGGTGATGTTTTCGGGTTTCCGTAAACGTCTGCCGTACCTTTCAGTATTACAAAAAGCGAGCTGTTTTCGGTGTCGAAAGACTGACCTTTCTTGCAGTCGGTGATCACGGCGTTTTCTATTGCGTACTCCACCGTATGAGCGGCTGCTTTTTTAAACAAAGGTGACGAAGTGAGTATTTTTGTAATTTCGTTTTTGTTCATTCGCTTTGAATACGCCTCCTTTTTGTTATGCCAGAAAAACTGTCTCAAATGATACAGCTTTCTTTTCAATGCCATTATAAAATATCTTGGTATCTTTGTCAATACACTTCGTTCAAAAAATATACGTATATCAAAATATATTTTAAAACGATATCCTTGATTATTTTTGTTGCCGGTTGTATAATTGAGACGTAAAGATGTCAGCCGATAAAGAAAAAGGCAAATGAAGAAATGCAGTGTACACCTAAATAAGTAATCGGACAGTGGGTTTTGTTATATATTTATGGGGGTAATAATGGAAAAGTTTTGTCCAAAATGTGATAATACAAATGACGAGATGGCTGTTGATGCCCACACAAACGATATAACAAAATTGAATAAAGGTAAAACAAACGGGAAGAAAAAATCATTTATTATCGGTGCTGTGTTGGCTATGCTTTTAGTTGTGATCGCGGTAGTAGCTTTAGTGGTTTTGAGACCGATAAGCGAATACAACAAAGCGTTAAAATTGCTTGAAGAAGAAAAGTACTATGAGGCGTATGAGATATTTAAGCAGCTTGGCGGTTATAAAAACAGTGATGATTATTTAAAACGTTTTGATTTTTTTTACGACAAAGTAGTTGTTGAATATGATAGTGGTCAGAATCATACAACTGAGTATGAATATGATTCAAGAGGGAATATAACAAAGACTGTTGTCACAAATGTTGACGGCTCAACCGAGGTGTCGAAGTTTGAATTTAACGAAGACGGAAAAGTAATAAGAAAATCATTTTCGAATTTTTACAGCACTGATATTGACGAGTATACATACGACTCGAATGGCAATGTTACGAAATTTGTAAGCACGAGTACAACCGGTATCGGTACAGTTGTCGGTACAACAGAATATAAATACAACTCAAATGGGAAAAAAGTACAAGAAACCTATTCGGGGTCTGATGGTGTAAATCATTCTTTTGAAATTCAATATGACACCAAAGGAAATATAATAAAAAAGATATATACAGGTGTTAAAGGTGATGTCAGTGTTACAGAGTATGAATATGACTCTGCGGGGAACATGACAAAAGAGGTTTACTCGAAGGATGGCGGAAGAACGGAAAGTACAGTATATGAGTATGATTCCGTAAACAATATGCTAAAAAAAGTCCATACGGATGTCAATGGGGACGTTGAGACGATCAAATATGAGTATGATTTGAAAAATAATCTGAAAAAAACGGTATACACAAAATCCGGTAGTGATAGTGTTAAACTCACCAAATATGACTCTAATGGTAATGTGATCAAAGTAATTGTATACACAAAATCCGGTATTAAGAGCATTGAAACAACCAAATATGATTCCAATGGGAATGTTATCAATGTAACGGTGGTAGTTTCGAGGGGGCAGTCGAGCAATGCCGATTATAAATATGATTCAAAAGGAAATTTGATAGAAGTTGAATCTAGCGGTTTTGACGGCACAAAAAACAAAAGAGTATACACCTACCACGGCGAGCACATTATTTATAATGTGGATAAATAACACACAAATCATGATATAAATTAAATGCAAAAAAAAGGGAGTTATTATGGCAGAAGAAGTAAAAAAGATTACAGAAGACGACATAGCGAAGATCGATAAAAACTTAGCGGTGCAAACAACGCTTGACGTTGACGACATAGTGTTTTACGACGTAAAAAAAGCACCGTTCCAATTATACGGATTATACCGCGGCGAGCTTGACGTGTTTAAGAGAATGCCCGAAGCCGTTGCCGAGCAGGTAAGCCCCGGAGTAAAATCTTTGAATTTCAATACGGCGGGCGGCAGAGTGCGCTTTTCGACCGATTCCGACTACGTTGCCATAAAGTGCAAGCTCCCGATGGTGCGCAACTTTTCTCACATGCCGAGAACGGGAAGTACGGGCT
>JAZNOI010000108.1:0-1572 GCA_045580755.1 Eubacteriales bacterium
ACGGGATGAGGCTGATGGATACCGCCGAGGACATGACCTCCGGCAAAAGTTTTATATTTCCGACATTCTTTAAGGCAAAACTCAAGAATATCTTTTGCTATATCGTCAACAAAGCTGTCATCATTACCCCATTTCGGGCAATTAAAGAGCACATTCTTGATGATCTTTCCGTTTTCGCCCTCGAAGTTTGATTCGCAAGCAGCAAAGACTTCATCAAGAGTATAACGTTTTTCATCAAAAACAGTTTTCTTGATTGCGGCAAGAGAGTTTATAGTTTCGGTAGCTGTACCGAAAAACATACCTTTATCTTTTACGGGATACGGTTCGAGCGTAACGTCAAGAGCATTTTCAATACAACCATGATACAGACCGCTCAGATACGGAAGCGGAGCCATGGGGCTGTTACCGCCGCGGTTAACGGGCTTGTTATGATTTTTTACACCGTCAAAATATTCGTCGAGCTTTCCTGCGGCATAAAGTAAGATCTGTTCCTGCGCATTGTTAAAATTGTCAACATCCCTTTTGATATGTTCTGCGATCCTTACTTTCAATTCGGCGATAAGTTCGTCAAAGGTTTTAAAGGAGCGATCGTTTTTCAGTATATCAAGCAACATCCAAACTAAAGACGGACTGCCGACGAGCCAGAAATCGCCGTAACCGGGAATATTGATATCCTGACAGAGGTCAAAACCGTAATTGCGGGCATACTCGATCGGAACACCTGCACGATGGAGACTTTCAACAAAAAGATCATCATTATAATAAGAAACGAAGTTACAGCCGGAGATAGTAAGCTCTGCGGCTTTGTCGATAAATTCGGTGGGATTTTTACTGTTTACACGAAGGTTAAATTCAGGGTCGGGAAGACGTACTTTATCAATAGCCTCAAGGAACATCATCGTGACGTCGTTAACAGCATTTTCTCCGTTGGGAAGAACGCCTCCGAGAGTAACAACGAGCTGTGCGGAATATTTGCCGAGATAATTATTATTTATATCCTCCTGATCGAACATTTTAAGAAGCAAGCACTCAATAAGCTGTTGAGCTTCTTCTTTAGGAGTATCACCGAGGAATTCACCGAGAATAACGTCAAGTCTGCCGTAGTTTACAAACTCAAAGCTTTCAATAATAGTGCCGAGATGCGCAAACCAAAGGAGCTGAACAGCTTCATGGAAAGTTTCGGCAGGTTCGCCGCTTATTTTTTTGCAAATACGAGCGATCTCCAAAAGCTCTGCTTTATCTGTATCTTCTGCAGTCTCGGCAAGGAGAAGAGCTTCGTCGGCATAACGGAGAATGAGGTTTTTAAGACCGCTGTAAGCAATAATAACGCTTGACAGGAAATCAAGATTTACTGAATGAAGAGACGAATCTTTTTTCTTTTCTTCGGCGCTGTTGATTATACCGTCGATACCTTTTTTGAGAATAATACTAAGATCCGGGGTTATGTGGGTCTTATTTGTAAACTGTTGATTGCAACCGAAGAGCTCTATATCTTTCTCGTTTATGTATTCATAACTTCCCCAAAGGCCGTATTCAAAAACGTCGTGACCGTCTTCGTTACCTTTGTTCGGA
>JAZNOI010000109.1:0-10292 GCA_045580755.1 Eubacteriales bacterium
ACATCGAATGGGCTGCAAACGAAGTTGGCAAGGCAACAATGCACTATCCCTCTTCGCTCACCTGCTCTACGGTAGGCGGCTTCCTCGCTCACAGAGGTATCGGCGTTTGCTCCACAAAGTACGGCAAGATCGACGACATGGTACTCCAGATGGAAGTTGTTCTTCCCAACGGTGATATTATCAATACCGCACCCGCTCCCAAGCATGCAGCAGGTCCTGACCTTAACCAGATATTCATCGGTTCCGAAGGCACGCTCGGTATTATCACAAAGGCTCAGATGCGTATTTACGATCAGCCCGAAGAAAGACGTTTCCGCGGATTCTTGTTCCAGGATATGTCCGGCGCATTCAAGGCTTCCAAGGAGCTTCTCCAGAAGTTCAAGCCCTCGGTTATGCGTCTTTACGACGAGGCTGAAACCGCTTCTCTTATCAAGAAGATCGTCGGCGTTGAACGCAAGGGTGCGTTTATGAATATCGCTTACGAAGGCGTTAAAGAAATGGTTGAAGTAGAAGAAAAGATCCTTCTCGAAACTTTTGCAAAATACGGCGCTGAAGACCTCGGTTCCGAATACGGCGAAAAGTGGTGGGAAGAGAAGATCACGTTCTTCTATCCCGGTCATATGATGGATATTCCTCAGATGTTCGGTACGATGGACACGATCGCTCCCTACGGCAAGATCGAAGAGATCTACTGGGCAATGAAGGAAGCTATCGAAACCAACTTCCCTCAGGCAAAGTTTATCGCTCACTTCTCGCACTGGTATGAATGGGGCTCAATGATATACGACAGATTTATCGTTGACGGCAAGGACGTTCCGAAGGATCCCGTTGAAGCACTCAGACTCCATCAGGCAATTTGGACTTGCGGTGTCAGAACAGCTCTCGCTCACGGCGGTGTTGTAAACGACCACCACGGTGTCGGTATCAAGCTCGGCAGACTTATGAAAGAACAGTACGGACCTGCTATGCAGGTATTCGAAGGCCTCAAAAAGTCTCTCGACCCCAACGGCATTATGAACCCCTTTAAGTTGGGCTTATAAATTGCCAAGATAAATAATTAGGAGGAATATTACAATGATTATATCCGAAAAAAGCAAACAGCATATAGATTCTTGCCGTTTCTGCTGGATGTGCCACCACATCTGCCCTATCGGCAACGCAACAGGTCTTGAAAGAAATACCGCAAGAGCAAGAGCTCTCGGTCTTTCTCTCGTAAACAGAGAGGCTATCAAGCTTTCCGAGGTTATTGACAACGTTTATGAATGCGCAGGCTGCGGCGGCTGCGTAAGCGTATGCGTAACCGGTTGGGATCCCGTTATGTTCACAAAAGAAGTCAGACTTCAGGCTGCTCTTGAAGGCGAACTTCCCGAATATATCCAGAAGCTCGTTGTAAACTGCCTTGAAAAAGGTAACGCATACGGCGCAGAAGGCGTTTCCGCCGAACTCGAAGCAAAGATCAAAGAACATTCCGCAAAGACCGAAACGCTCCTCGTTCTCGGTGCTGATGCAAGATATAAGGCTCCTTGCCAGGCTGTAAAGGCGATCAAGGTTCTTGAAAAGGCAGGCGTTGAATTTACAGTTGAGCTCAACGAAAAGGCAACGGGCGCACAGCTCGACTTCCTTATTGGCGGCGCAAACGAAACGAAGGCTCAGATGGCTGAGCTCGCAAAGGTTATGAACGAGTATGCAACGGTAGTTGTTTACGATCCTTTCGATGCAAAGGTTATCAAGCGCGTATACGGCGAATACGGTGTTGAAGTTACCGCAAAGGTATCTACTTATACGGCATTCCTCGACAGCCTTCTTGCTGCAGGCAAGCTCCAGGCTGAAAACAAGGGCAAGACCGTCGTATTCCAGGATCCCTTCCAGCTCGCAAGAGACCTCGAAGAAACAGAAGAAGCTCGTAGAGTTATTATGTCTTATGCAGATCTCACGGAAATGCTCCTTAACCGCAAGGAAACAGTATGGGCAGGTAACATTCTCATGGGCGAATATATCCCCAAGGTTATGAAGCAGGTTGCTGAACGCCGCCTTGAAAACGTAACTTCCGTAGGTCAGAATGCAATTGTAACTGCTTGCGTTTCCGAGTACGTTTCTCTCAAGAATATTGAACAGGACAAAGTAGAGATCATGTCCATCGAAGATCTTATCCTTGCATAAACGGAGGATATAACGATGTTAGTTAATCTCAGACAGATACTTGATATGGCTGAAAAGGGTGGCTACTGTATTCCTGCGTTTAACGTGTATAATATGGAATCCGTTATAGGTGTGCTTCACGCTGCCGAAGAGCTTAAAGCCCCCATCATAATGCAGGTATATCCTCGTCTTATGAAAGAGGAAACAGGATATTTCCTTTCTCCCTCTATTTTGGCGGCGGCTCACAGAGCAACGGTTCCCGTATGCTTCCATCTTGACCACGGACCTTCTGAGCTTGAGGCTACCCGTTCCGTACGTTACGGTGCTACAGGCATAATGCTTGACGGATCAACCCTTCCTTTCGAAGAAAACATTGCTCTTACAAAAAGAGTTGTTGATTTCTGCGGCCATGTAGATGTTCAGGTAGAGGGTGAGCTTGGCCACGTTGGAACTACAAGCGATGATTCCATGGATGAGTTTACGACTGCTGCAGACGCAAAACGTTTTGTTGAAGAAACGGGTGTTGCTTGTCTTGCTGTTGCAGTGGGTACTGCTCACGGCAGATATAAAAAGCCTCCCAAGCTCGATATAGACAGAATCAAAGAGATAAGAGAAGCTACAAATAACACTCCTCTCGTTCTCCACGGCGGTTCGGGTGTACCTGATGAAGAGATAAAGAAGGCAGTTAAGGCAGGCATCAGAAAGATGAACTTTGCTACTGACCTTTGCTATGCTTTTATTGATTGCATTGCAGAAGACGTTCAGAAACCTGACAGAGCAGTTGCTATAGATACGTTTATGAAGAGACCGATTGCAGCTGTTAAGGAGTTCTGTCTTACAAGAATCAAGCTTGTCGGAGCAGACGGAAAGGCTGAATGATTATGGCTAAAATAGTAGGTATCGGGGCATGTGTAATGGACACTCTGGTGAGTGTCCCCCGCTACCCCGAAGAAGATACGAAGTTAAGAGCTGACGATACACGTCTTGCGGGCGGCGGCCCCGTTGCGACGGGACTTGTTGCGGCTGCAAAACTCGGACAGAAGTGTGCATATATCGGCGTTTTGTCCAATGATAACGGCGGTCAGTTTCTTAAGGGCGATTTTGAAAAATACGGTGTTTCGAACGAATACGTAACGACAGAAAACGGTTACCGTTCGTTCACGTCGGTTATTTGGCTCAGCAAAGAGTCAACAAGCCGCACCTGCGTATTCGACAAAGGTAATCTTCCCGCTTTGGTGCTCAACGACAAACAGAAAGAGGCTATAAAGAACGCAGATCTTCTTATGGTTGACGGAAACGAGCTTGAGGCGGCGATCGAAGGTGCAAAGATCGCACGCGAAAACGGAGTAAAGGTTCTTTACGATGCCGGCGGTCTTTATCCCGGATACGAAAGACTTTTGCCATATGTTGACATTCTCATTCCCTCCAAAGAGTATTCTTTGGGTGCTACGGGTTGTGAGACGGTTGAAGAAGCGGCAAAGGTGCTGTACGATAAGTACGATCCCGAGATCGTAGTAATTACCTGCGGAAAACGCGGCGGTATTATGTACGACGGCGAAAAGATCACCGAATATCCCATTTACCCCGCAGAAGTGGTTGACTCCAACGGTGCGGGAGACGTGTTCCACGGAGCGTTTGCGTTCGGTGTAACAAGCGGATACGGATACGAGAAATGCTGTCATTTTTCAAGTGCGGTATCCGGACTTAAATGTACCGGAGTAGGTGCGCGCGAAAGTGTTCCGAATTTTGAAACGGTTAAGGCTTATTTGAAGGAGAACGGTTATGAACTTTAAGAAGACATATGTACCCGCAAAAGGCTACACTCCTCTTTGTAAAATAGGAGAATGTACACTTAAAAAACTCGAGTTCGGTATTATCGAGCTTGATGCGGGTGAGAGACTTACATATAATACAGAAGACAAAGAAACAGCTTTTATTATGCTCGAAGGTCACGTCAACGTTGAAGTAAACGGTGAAAAGTGGGAAAACATCGGAAACAGAATGTCTGTTTTTGAAAACCGCAAGGCAGAAAGCTTTTATATGCCCAAAGAGCAGGAATGTGTTATCGAAGCTATCGATCATATTAAGATTGCTGTTTGCGCTACTCCCGTTGCGGAAAAGACACAGCCCCAGGTCCTCAGAGAAGATCACGTTGTATTGAAGCTCCTCGGTGAAGTTCCTTTCCAGAGAGAGACCAGCTTTATAATTGACGGAAACTCCAATGCAAAGATCCTCACGATCGGTGAAGCTTATACGACCGAAGGTAACTGGGCAGGATTCCCCCCTCACAAGCACGACGAAGACAATATGCCTACAGAGTGCATTGCGGAAGAGATCTATTACTTCCTCTTCGAGCCTAAGCAGGGCTTTGGCGTTCAGTGTCTCTACACCTCCGACGGTTCTGTCGATGAGGCATACAGAGTAAAGAACGATGAACTCGTTGAATTCCCCTACGGTTACCACACGACCGTATCGACTCCCGGTTACAAGACTTACTTCTTGTGGCTCATGGCGGGCGACTATCAGGGCTTCAACAGAAGCAACGATCCCGAACACGACTGGATCGCACACAGATAATTATATTTGTTTTGTTACGGCAGGAGGGGCGCTGTGTTTTTGGCGCGCCTCCGTTGTAGCAAATAACAGTTTGTTGTTTTGGCCACTCCGTTAAAGATTATTGGGAGAAAACATTATTATGAAATATTTACTTGGAATAGATTTCGGCGGCGGCTCCACGAAGGCAACGCTTATTGATACAGAGGGAAGAATAGTTGCCGAAAACAGCGTAGAATATCCTACGTATCATCCGACGCCCGCGGCCTGCGAACAAAAGGCAGAGGACTGGCTTCTTGCGTTGAAAGAAAACTGCAAGGGCATTTCTGAAAAAAGCGGTATTGATATGAATGACGTATTGTGCATTGCTATCGACTCGGCAACGCATACGTCGCTTATTTGTGATGAAAACTATAAACCGATACGTGCTGCTATGCACTGGACGGATACGAGAAGCCGCGAACAGGCAGACAGAGTGTTCGCTGAAAAAGCGGAAGATATATTTAAAAAGACGTATCATAAACCCGATACGATATGGACTCTGCCTCAGCTTATGTGGCTCAATGAAAATGAAAAAGACAACTTCGAAAAGGCGAGATACATCTTCTTTGAGAAGGATTATATAAGATATGCACTGACGGGCGTATACTGCACCGATTATATTGAAGCCGAGGGCAGCATGCTTTTCGACTGCAATAAGATGCAGTGGGACGAGGAACTATGCAACATTGCCGGAATTAAAGTCGATATGCTTCCTCCCGTAGTAGCTCCCACCGATATTATCGGAAAGATAACTGAAGAAGCGTCTGCCGAATACGGACTCCCCGCAGGTATTCCCGTGGTTTGCGGAACGACCGATACAGTAATGGAAGTGTTTGCCTCGGGTGCAGTATGCGAGGGCGACATTACGGTCAAGCTTGCAACGGCGGGCAGAATTTGCGTAATAACCGACAGACCTTATCCCGACAGGCATTTGGTAAACTACTCTCACATAACAGACGGGCTTTGGTATCCCGGAACGGCAACCAAGTCGGCGGCGGCATCATACCGTTGGTACAGAGATACGTTCGGCGGAAACTACAGGGAGCTTGATAACGGTGCTGCCGAAATACCCCTTGGATGTGAAGGTCTTGTGTTCCTTCCTCATCTTAACGGAGAGCTCACACCTTATGCCGATCCCATGCTTTGCGGAAGCTTTACGGGCGTTCGCTCGACACATACGAAAGCTCATTTTACCAGAGCGGTGCTCGAGGGTGTATCACTCTCGTTGCTTGACAGCAAGATCTATCTTGACAAGCTTGGTATGAAATATAACGCAAAAGCAACCCTCATCGGCGGCGGAGGCAAGGGCAGACTTTGGGCTCAGATAACGTCAGACGTGCTGGGAATTGAGCTTCGCATAACCGAAAGCGCAGACTCATCACTCGGTTCCGCTATGCTTGCAGGTATTGCTTGCGGTGTATTTTCATCGCCGAAAGAAGCGGTTAAGATCTGTATAAAAGAGGTCGACACAGTATATCCGAACCTCGAAAACACGAAAAAATATCGCAAAATATACGAGGAGTACAAAAAAATACACGATGCATTGGCTCCCATATACAGAGAGAGATAAAACTGTATGAAGATAGTTGTTTGCATAAGACAGGGAAGAAACGGTGAGATGAGCCCTTTTGAAGCAAGTGCTTACGAAAGTGCTTTGAGGATTCCGAATGCTGAAATCACGCTTTTATCAATGGGCGTTCCGTCAACGGCAGATTATTTAAAAGGTCTGACGAGGTTGGGGGCTAAGAAGGCTATTCTCCTTTCCGACGCGAAGTTTGCGGGAGCTGATACCTTGGCGACTGCATACACACTGTCGCTTGCTCTGAAAAAAATAGATCCAGACTATATATTCTGCGGCAGGCAGACTATGGAGGGCGATACGGGGCAAACGGGCCCCATGCTTTCCGAAATGTTGGGATATAAGCTTATTACCGAAATAATGCAGATTGAGAGCATATCAGAAAGAATAATCTGTCAAACGAGACGAGAGGGAAGAATGGAAGCAGATCTACCAGTGCTTGCCACGTTTGAAAGAATATGCGACCTGCGTTTGCCGAGCCTGTTTTCAAAAATGGGAGAGGTCGAGACGTGGACTGCAGACGATATCGGTGCCGACATCGAAAAGTGCGGACTTAAGGGCTCGCCTACAAGGGTGATACAGACTTTTGAAAACGAATCGGGCAAGAGAAAATGCAAATTTTTGCCCAAAGATGAGTTATATTCGGTTATAGAAAAAATACTTTCGGAGAAGAGCGATAAATTGCAAAACGAAAGTGTTTCCGAGAATAAGCTCGACAAAGTTTGGATCGTGGGCGAAAAACCGAGTGGCTTTGCAAAGAGCATTTCCGATGACGTAACTGTTATACCTTTGACCGATGAAGACGATATTGCAAGAAAGATAAAAGAGCAAAAACCGAACGCGGTCTTGTGGGCGACCGATTCCGAGAGCAAGCGTATTGCGGGCAGAGTTGCATCGAAACTGAAGCTCGGTCTTTGTGCTGACTGCACGAGCCTGGAGACAGACGGAAATTTGCTGTATATGATACGCCCCGCTTTATCGGGAAAGGTCATTGCAAAAATAAAAAGCCTGACGTTACCCGCAATGGCGACCGTGAGGACCGAAGAGAATACGAAAGAAAGAATAGTCGTTTCATTCGGTTACGGCGCAAAGGACTGCGTGAATAAAGTAAAAGCTTTTGCCGAAAAGATCGGTGCGGGAATCGGCTCATCTCGTAAAGTGGTCGACAACGGATTCATTACCTACGATACGCAGATAGGACTGACGGGTAAGATAATTGCTCCCGAGCTGTATATAGCGATCGGTATTTCGGGTGCTGTTCAGCATATTGCAGGCATGCAAAGCTCGGGCAAGGTCATCGCTATAAATACTGATAAAAAAGCCGATATTTTTGATTATGCCGATTATGGCTTCGTTATGTCGGCGGATGAAATAGAATTATAAAAAAATATACTCACATATAAGAAAGGTAAAGACTATGCGAAAAATAATATCTATGAACAGGGATTGGCTGTTCCACAAGGGTGACATTGTAATTAATTACCCCACGTCTGCGGACAAAGGCCCCGTATATTCTCAAGCAAAGACCCCGAAAAAATTTATCGGCCCTGCTGCGTACAAGTATTTTGACCAGCCTAATGCGTATTACCGTTACGTTGACTTTGAAATGAGAAGCGATAACTGGAAAAAGGTAAACGTTCCTCACGACTATATTATCGGACAGACGCCTTCCGAAGAAAAGGGTAACTGTGCTACCGGCTACTTTGAATATGACAATGCTTGGTACAGAAAGCATTTTGATGCTGACGAAAGCTGGAAGGGCAAGAGGATACTCCTCAGATTCGGCGCGATCGCGGGCAAAACCACTGTTTACCTTAACGGATGCGAATTAAAGCATAATTTTTCTTATTACAATAGCTTTGAAGTTGATATAACAGACCACGTATACTACGATAAAGAAAACGTTATTGCAATATACGTTGTCGGCACCGAATTTGAAGGCTGGTGGTACCAGGGCGCAGGTATTTACAGAAACGTTGATCTGGTTGTTACCGAGCCCGTTGCACTCGACCTCTACGGCGTTTATGCTCCCGCAAAGAAGATCGGCGAGAAGCTTTGGTCGGTTGACTTTGAGACGACGGTTGTGAACGACTGCGATGAAGATAAGAAGGTTACCGTTGAAAGTGATATTATCGATGCTGACGGCAAAGTAGTCGTAACCGCAAAGGGTGAAGGAACGGTTGCTTTCAGAGATAAGGCTGAACTTAAGTATTCGGTAAACGTTGAAGATCCCAAGCTTTGGGACACCGAGAACCCCAACCTTTATAATATTACGACGAGAGTATACGTTGACGGAGAACAGACCGACGAAGATTATACGAGGATCGGTTTCCGTACGATAGAGTGTGATCCCGACAAAGGCTTTTTGCTTAACGGAAAGCACGTTATTATCAAGGGTGTATGCTGTCACCAGGACTTTGGTTTGACCGGACTTGTACTCCCCAAGAACGTGGCAAGATATAAGATCGACCTTATAAAACAAATGGGTTCAAACGGATTTAGATGCAGCCATTATCAGCACGGCGATGATACGATGGACGCACTTGATGAAGCGGGAATGATAGTGTTCAACGAAACGAGATGGTTTGAATCATCTGACGAGTGTCTCGAACAACTCAGAACACTTGTAAAGAGAGACAGAAACAGACCTTCCGTCGTGTTCTGGTCGACGGGTAACGAAGAGTATTATTTTATCACAGAAGAGGGAAGAAGAATACACAAGAGAATGGCGGCTGCCATAAGAAAGCTTGACAATACGAGATTTATCACCGCCGCACAGGATAAAGAACCTCTTGAGTCTACCATATTTGATGACTGCGACGTTATTTCAATCAACTATAAACACCATTTCTATGACGACGTGCGCGCGAAGTATCCCAACAAGCCTTTCCTTTCTTCCGAAAACTGTGCAACAGGTACGACGAGAGATTGGCATATTGAAGCTAACCAGTACGGAAGGATCAGAGACAAGGACAGAGATACAAACGCTTGGTTCTTGAGCAGAGAAAAGAACTGGAAGCACTTTATGGCAAGACCTTACGTTATGGGCGGCTATCAATGGGATAGTATTGAGCACAGAGGAGAATCCGTATGGCCTCAGCTTTGCTCTAAGTCGGGCGCGATCGATCTGTTCTTGCAGAAGAAGGGAGCGTTCTATCAGAACGTTTCTCACTGGACGGAAGAACCTATGGCACACATCGTTCCTCACTGGAATTTCAAGGGTATGGAGGGCAACGAGATACTCGTTACTGTTTATACTAACTGCGATGAGCTTGAGCTTTTCTTGAACGGAAGATCTTTGGGCAAGCAGGAGATCGAGAAGTACGGTCACGGCGAGTGGAACGTTGTTTATGAGCCCGGAGAACTCAAGGTTATCGGCAGAAGAAACGGTAAAGACGTTGCTTCCGACGTTCAGGTTACGACAAAGAAGGCTGCGAGACTTATGTTGAAGCAGGACCTCGCATTTAAGGCAGACGGCGAAGAGATAGGATTGTTTACTTGCTACTGCGTTGACGAAGACGGCAGAGAGGTCAGAAACGCAACGCCTTTCGTTAAGTTCTCTGTTAACGAAGAATTCGAGATCGTGGGAACGGGTTCTGACAACTGCGATCACAACAAGGTAACACTTCCCGAGAGACAGATGTACGAAGGCAAGATCACCATCGGAGTTCGTTCGTTTATGGAAGATGCAAAGGAAATGAAACTTTACGCATACAACGACGATCTCGGTATGACGATGATCAAAGTAGATGTCGATAAATAATAAACAAAAACTTATTCATAGGGTTGTACTCTGAATGACAGTAAAAAAGATGCACGAAAATTTCGTGCATCTTTTAATTTTGCCTTATGCCGTAACAAGCAGGGAAAACGCATATCATTTTTCGCTTGTTAGGGGAACCCAAAACGCTTTTCTAAATAAATATCATATGTTCGACTTATTGGAATTTATCGTTATAACTCAATATTGATTTCGTAC
>JAZNOI010000110.1:0-2455 GCA_045580755.1 Eubacteriales bacterium
TACCGGAACAAGCAGGGAACTTGTACGGCAGTTCCCACTTGTTAGGAGAACCTAAAACCCTTTCACCTATCTCAAAAGAAAGTGATATTGTGAGACGGGTCTCACAGTTATATTTTGCCTAACGGCAAAGTGATATTAAAACCTTGCGGTTTTAGTGATATTTTATTCGCCCCAAAACTGCCTAAGGCAATACCACTCGGCATTAGCCGAATATAACTGCGTAGCAATATAACTCGCCGTAAGGCGAATAAAACTAGCCAAGTGTCCTTAAGAACACTTGGCTATCCAAAGAGGCCTTTTTTTGTATTGCAAAAATAATTATTTCTTGTTGTGGGCTTCCGAAAGCTTGTGCATTCTGCGGTGCTTTACGTGATCGGGAATAGGTTTTATTTCTCCCGCCGCTTCGAGCGACTTTCTGGTCATAATGGGACCGAAAAGCTCATATATAAGCACGGCAAAAAGCGTAATGTTTCGAATAAGCTCTCCGTCTGCACCGAGCTGCATTGCAGTCGTGCACATTCCGAGCGCAACTCCTGCCTGCGGAAAAAGGGTAACGCCGAGGTATTTGCATATCTGCGGTTCACAATGCGTTGCTTTCGCACTTGTGAGCGCGCCGAAATACTTTCCGAGGCATCTGAACAAAATGTATACGATACCCACTACCACGATCGCCCAATCGGAGAATACGCTGAGGTCGAGCTCCGCACCCGAGATAACGAAGAACAGAGCAAACAAGGGAGACGTCCACTTATCCGACGCTTCCATAAGATCGTGAGACAGAGGACAGATATTGCAAAAAACAGTTCCGAGCATCATACAAGTGAGCAAGGATGAGAAGTGGATATGTACGGGTCCGATACTAAACTCAAGCATCGACAGCGACGCTGTCAAAAACACAACGCCTATCGTTAAGTTCAAACGGTTGGTGTTGGAGTTGAACAGTTTTTCGAGGTAGGTGAGCACACATCCCATAACGGCACCCAAAACGAGAGAACATATTATCTCGATCAAGGGGTTGAGGAATATGGATACCAGATCCACTTCACCTACGACAAGGGTCTTTGCTATACCGAAAGACACCGCAAACACTATGAGTCCCACAGCATCGTCCAAAGCAACGATGGGAAGCAAAAGCTTGGTCAAAGGGCCTTCCGCCTTATACTGACGAACGACCATAAGCGTTGCAGCCGGAGCGGTTGCCGTAGCAATAGCGCCGAGAGTTAAGACCTGGGGAACGGTAAGCTTGTCGGGCATTATAAAATGTACGGCAAGTAAAGCGAGGTCAACGAACAACGTTGCAACGAGCGCCTGGAATATGCCGATAACGAGCGCCTGTTTTCCCGTCTTTTTGAGGTCGGACAGTCTGAACTCATTTCCGATCGAAAAGGCGATAAATCCGAGGGCGACCTCCGATACGAGCGCCAACGCCTCGACCGACTTGGTCGAATCGAATCCAAGACCGTGTATGCCGAGCTGTCCTAAGCAATAAGGGCCGATAAGCACGCCCGCTATAAGATATGCAGTAACCGAGGGTAGCTTTAACGGCTTGAATAAACGGGTCATAAGCAATCCCGCGATCAACGCGATAGAAACCGATAATAAAATATCCAAAATATGATCATCTCTTTTTCTATTAAAAATAATTGTATGCACAATTGGTGATTATATCATATCAAACAATGTTTTTCAATAGTTTTTGTGGAAAAATAATAGTTAATCGTCATCGTTTTTTAAAACAGAAAAAAGCGTCTGTTTTGTTACTATTTTTTCACGTCGTTTCGCAGCTTCCAGCCGGTTGCAATTATTTGCGCAGGGTATGATTCCATGATCTCACCCGTATAGGTGACCTCAACCACACTACCGACCTCGGCGTTTATGTCTCCAAGCCCCATCCAAGTAAAACTTATCTTGTCGCTGCTTTTCAGCTCCGGCTCGCCTTCAAGGGGCTGAACGAGAACACTCGAACCGTTTATGTCCAAAACAGTTGCCAAAAAACTCTGATATATCTCCTCGCATTCCATTTCCCACAGCTCGTCGATACTCTTATCTTTGTCATCGCCGAAATATATTCTGACGTTGTGATATACTCCGCTCGAAGAAACCTTGTTCCACTCCACGATCTTATAAGTGAGTGCAACGTACTCCCTCGTTCCGCCGTCATCGTATGATGCTTGCGGTATGGGCAAAAACAGAATAATAAGCAAAGTCAAAACAACTGCAAGCGAAATCCATATTTTTTTCTTCACAAATGATCCTCCGTTTTTCTTAAATTCACAAAAAGCGCATCGTCTGTAAATATTATACACTATTTTTATAAGCGATGCAAATATTTATATATACTGCTAAACTTCACTTGTAGGGACCGGCGTCAAAAGGCGCCCCGTTTATATAAACGGTTTCAAATAATATAATATCTTCGCCAGCCAAGGATGTGGGGTGTCGGGGAGAAAACTTC
>JAZNOI010000111.1:0-30174 GCA_045580755.1 Eubacteriales bacterium
AAGATTCCAAAGATGGAAAATCTTTGGTCGTTTGGTGGTGGGGGTCAAGGGGAGGAGGAATCGAAACCTCCTGCCCCTTGGCGCCTTCTTTGTTTTACTTTCTTGGCAAGGCAAGAAAGTAATAAAAAAGAAAAAAATAAAAACGCTTTCGCGTTTTTAAAAAAGCACAGACAGTCAGGGCTTCGCCCCGAACCCCACAAGAGACGCGCTTTTGTAAAAGCGGCCTCTTGACTCCAACCAAAACATTTAAAATTTAATAATCTTCATCCGTAGGGGACGGCGCCTTCGACGTCCCGCTTATAAAAACTATACATAAAAAAGGGATATACAGTTATTGTCTGCATATCCCTTTTTTTATTGTATTATTCTTTTATCTGTTGGCTTTTTTCTTTTCGCCCGTAAAGAGCACCGTGCCTATGAATGCGCCGCCGCTTATGAGCATAACGGGTACCCAGTATACAAGTCCGATGTCAGCGCCCGTCTGGGGAGGAGGATCGAGACCTTCGTAAAGGTTCGTAAACACAGCCTCGGAAATTGCACCCGCAGCCGTACCGTCTTTCATAACCTCTGCAACAAGATTATACTCGTCGTCAACGGTGATCTTTACCGTATATTCGTAAACCTTGTCGGAGTATTCGTATCCCGGAACCGCGGTGTCGACCTCGCTGAGCTTATATGTATAAGTCTTGTCGGCATCTTCTTTGCCGTACTTCAGTCTTACAGTTGCTCTTCCGTTGTCGCCCGTCTTGAACGTTCCGACCGTCTTGCCCTCGCTGTCGACCAAAACAAATTCAAAGTCCTTGGGCGATACGTTTTCCTGAGTCAAGTTTTCGATATACTTCTGAATTACTATCTCAAATACTACTTCGTCGGGAGTAAACTTGTTGTCAAATTCAACTTCTACCTTTTCGGTATTGTTGTTTACCGTAGTTGCAACGTCTGCAACAAGCTTTCCGTTTTCGCCCACGGTAACAGTTATAACAACGTTATATACGTCATCGTCATAGGTAATGCTTTCGATGCCGCCGTCAACTTCACTTATTGTATACTTATACGTTCCCGTCTTGTCGAATTCAAGAGTTGTAAACTCGAATTTGCCGTCAACGTTATTCTTAACGTTTTCAACAAGCTTTCCTTCTTCGTCCTTCAACTCGAAACTGAAAGCATCTTTCAGAAGTGTATAATCAAATTTCTTCGTTCCGCCGAGGGAAACTTTTGCACTTTCGAGCTCGTATACGTTTACGTATTCAGCCTTAACCGATGAGACCTCTTCACTGTTCACCTTTGTGGAAAGCTGATAGTTTTCATCGATAAGCACGTTTACAACATATCTGTACTCTTTTGTGCTGTAGGTAAATCCGCTTACGCCCGCATCAACTTCGGAGAGAACATATACGAACTGTTCGCCCGCATCGTCTTCGTCAAAGTTCAACGTGATAGAAGCCTTTCCATCGGCATCCGTCTTGACCGTATCTACGACCTTGCCCGTCTCGTCCTTAAGAACGAACTCAAAGCCGTTAAGTCCGACAGTTTCCTTGGACTTATTCTCAACGGTCTTTTCAACGTTGATAACAACGTTGACCGCCGTAGGATCAAAATCGTTATTGAAATCGGGAGAAGCTACATCCATATTTCCGTCCTTGAAAGTAACGTCAGCAGCAAGCTTGCCGTTCTGTCCGATAGTAACCAAAACGGTTACGTCGTAAACGGTATTATCAAACTTAACGCCCGAACGTCCGTCGGATACTTCGGATATGGTATAAACGTATGTTCCCGTCTTGTTGAAGCCCAGAGGAGCAAAAGCATAAGTGCCGTCGGCTCTGTTCTTAACCGTCTGGAGCGTTGCACCCGTTGCATCTTTAAGCGCAAACGAGAAGTCTTCGCCGCCAAGTGTCAGATCAAACGTCTTTTTACCACTGAGATTTACCGTTGCACCTTCAAGCTCGTAAATGTTCGTAAACTGAGCATCAAGATCGGTCGTCGCAACGCCTTCAACTGTAGCGATAACGTTATAATCGGCATCGTATTCGACACTTACAACGTAGGTATATTCCTTCGTGCTGTAGGTAAATCCGCTTACAGCGTCGTTTCTTTCGATTACTTTATAAGTATAGGTATTTCCTACGTTAACCTTGTTAAACTGAAGCTTAAACTGAGCCTTTCCGTTTGCATCGGTGTACTTGGTATCGAGAAGCGTTCCGTTCTCATAAAGAAGGAATGCAAATCCCTGCTCGCTTACAGCCTCTTGCGTTCTGTTGTCAACAGTCTTGTCAACGTTTATAAACAATTCAGTCTGCGTGCCATTTACGGTATTCGTAAATGTTACGGCAGAAGGTGTATTTTCACCCGACTTGGTGATCGTTCTCTGTGCAACGAGTGTGCCGTTTCCGGCGTCGCTTACGACCACTACAACGTCATAAACGGTAGTATCGTATACGATGTTGGATATTCCGGTATTTTCTTCAACTATCTTGTAACGGTAGGTTCCCACTTTATCGTAGGTAATTGCACTGAATGCAAAGCTGCCGTCAGTGTTGCAGAATACCGATTCTCTATCGGAACCGTCTTCGTTTTTCAATGTAAACTTAAACGTATTAGCCTTTATGGGAGCATTTTCAAGGTTCTTTGTTCCCGAAATAGACGTATCGGTCACGGGAGAAAGCTTATACTCGTTTTCAAAGCTTGCGTAATCCTTGTCGGTGATCGCGGGAGTAGCCTTAGTGCCCACCTTAACGGTTGCACTTATAGAGCCGTCGAGGTTATCTTTTATAAACACCTTAACGGGATATTCGGTAGTATCGTAGATCATTCCCGCGGGAAGCGCATCGGGGATGATCTCTTTAAGCACGTAGTTAAGCTCAAGCTCGGGAATATTGCCAGTCTCAGGTTTAAGCAGGGTCGCCGCATAAACCATACGGAGCGCAGCCTTGCCGACCTGGTCAGTCACTGTCGATTCAGCTACGAGCGTCTGTCCGTCGTAAAGACCGAACTTGAATCCTTCGGGAAGTATGCCCGTATTCGCAAGGTCCTTCAATGTCTTCGTGATCTCGATCTGGATCGCCGCGTTACCGAGCGGAGCATATTTGTTGTTGAACTTAAATTCAACGTAGTGTGTTCCGTTCGAAATGTAATATTCAACAGGCTCCGTTACCTTGATTTCGGAAACCTCATACTTACCGTCAACGTCCTCATCCGTAACAATGAAAGAGAAATGTCTTTCGGTATGGTCGTAGGTTACACCGCCAACGTTGTCACGAAGCTCAATGATCCTGAACTGGTAAACACCAGCCTTGTCAAATTCAAGACCTCTGATCGTATTTGTGAATACGATTCTCTTATCTGCCCCTGTGGCAACGGGCTTATCTGCCATATCTGTCGCAACGACATCCCAATTAACTCCGTTAAATCTCTGAAGCTGGAATTCGAACTCATCGGTATTGAGCCACTCTCTTCCCTCGAGCTCTTTGATTCCGAAAACTACGATATCATCCAACATTGCGGGAAAAGGTCTGTATACGTTCGTAAGCACTGCGTACCGGTTTGCATCCTGTGCTATCGTGCCCGTGAGTCCGTACGTCTTGCTTGATTCGCCCGAAAGCGTAAATCCGGCAGTCAGTCCGGTTTCGGTAACGGTATAATCCGTACCGGTTTCGATCTCGCTTATAATGACCGACTGGTGTGCTTTGATCTTAAACGAGATAACTCCGTCGTTACCCACAACGGTATCAACTCCGTCAACCTTTACGGTATGACCCGCATGTGCTTCTCCGAGATCGACATTCACGTTAAATTCTTTATCGAAAAGTGCCGAAGGAGCTCCGTTTCCAAAAGGATGCTCAACGTATTTCGTAACAACGAGATTACCCTGAGTTCTGAGCGTGTTTACGTAGTTGATGCTGTGTATATCGTGTTCACTGACCGTGCCGCTATATGCAACGAGCGAGCCGGCAACGCCGTTTATGCTCTTAACTCTGTAATCCTTGCCAACAACTATCTCGTTAACCGTATACTTAACGCCGGTTTCGAGACCGGTAATATATACGCACTCGTCAGCTTCAATATATACGACTATCTGATCGGCAACGTTAACTCTCGCCGTACCTACCGTGTGTTCACCGCTTGCAGAAACAGTCGTAATAGGATACTCTTCTGCAAGAGTGCTTCCTGCAGGAGCTTCAAGGTTAATTACAAATTCAAATTTCGTGCCTTCAGCGGGAATGTAGTCGCACTGTTTTGAAATAACGATACCCTGCGCGGGAACTACCGTAAATTTACCGTTGTTTCCAAGGTATGAATATACTGTGTAGCTTCCCGTGTAACCCGAAAGCACTGCGGGAGTCAAAGGATAGTTCGCATAAGACAATGTCTGCGTCTTATTGTCTAACTTGTTTACGCGGAGAGAACTGTCGACATCTCTGAACGGTGTTCCCTCGGGGATCACCCAGTTTTCGCCGTCGTATTCGGCAGAACCGATCGTCAGAGGAGAGATCGCCTCGTATTCGTAATAGAATTCCGCGTTATCTCCGTTTCCTGTGAGTCTGACTCTTGCAATTCTGTGATAGAACGGACCACTCATATTCTCGGGATCGGACGTTACGGGATTGTAATTTGCATCGTATACGACCTCGTGGTCCATGTAATAGTAATTCTCGTTCTCGAGAGAGGGCTGGAAGTCTATCCACGTCGCGTCGTGGTCTTCGGGATCAAGATGGCTCTCATCGCCAAACATATTGGTGTAGAACGTGTATACACCGTTTTCAACGTATTCGTATGCGTTGTTTCCCGTCGTAGGTATCTTATCTTTGATATTAAGCTCGTTTATATCGGAACGAAGTCCCGTTTCATATACGAGTCTGATAGGTTCTTTTTCGGTGACGGTCATCTTAAGGTTTCTTGAGTTTTCATCAAGCACCTCTCCGTCAAACGATATGCTGTAAGTAACCATGGGAACGAGGCTGGCAGGCACTTTGTATATTACGGTCTCGTGTCCCGTAGCTATCTCTTTGTGCACCTGTACTGCTATATAAAGCATATCTGTCTGGTCGTGATTATCAGCACTTCCGACTTCACCGAGGAAACCGTAAGAACGGTTTGCATATTTAGCATTTGCGGGTGCATTCGCCGTTCCGTTTCCGTCCCAGAAACCGATATATTTGCCGTTTTCATCTGCATACCAGCCGAGGTAGTTGCTGTAATCAGTGGGTCCGTTGTATGACACCTGACCCGTTTTAAGAGCGGCTTCGAGAAGGTCGAGAGCCTGTCTTTCGGTACATCCGAGACGTTTTTCAACGGCCTTGATGACCTGAAGTCCCTTTTCGTTTACGGCGGAGAGGTCGCCGCCGGCTACGTTACCGAAGGAGCCCTTTACAACTGCGTTTGCCAGAGCAGCACCGCTGTACGTCTTTCCTTCTGCGATGATACCCTTGATCTCCTTGACTTCCATATATTCGCCGAGCTCGTCGTTAAACGAGATGTAGCCGTCAAGAGCGTGTTCGCCGTTTGATACGTATGTAGGATAATATTTTGACTGAAGAATAATGTGTTTTACTATAAGATCGAATGCGCTGATGAGTCCTGCGGAATTGGATGCCGCAAAGTATTCGTCAACAAAATGCTGAGTAGTAACGTTTGCATCTTTGACAACGGAAAATCTCGAGCCTCCGGAGCCCATGGTAATAGTGTTTCCCGTTGCGTTTTGGGGATCGAGATACGTTTCCCAATAGCCATTGATAGCACTAACGCTCGTGTTTTCGGGGTCAAGAACGCTCTTCGCTATATCGTCGGCTCCTACACCGAGACCCAAAGTGTAGAACAATACGTCGTTGTCATATTTGTCAACGAGCTTTCCTCTCAACCAGGACATCGTGAGCTGCGTAAGAAATGCGTTTGCCGCATTTGCACTTGATGCAGTTCCGTTACCTCTGTTATTCGTTCCGACGTTGTTGAACTGCGTCGTCGCTACGGTAGGAGCACCGTCACTCATAAGTACGACAACGGGCATACGTTTTTCGTCCTTCTGAACTCCCGTATTCACCGTCGTATCGGTGATCTTGTTAAATTCACCCCAAGCGGCGTACAAGCCCGCCTGCATATAAGTAGCACCGCCGACTTCCATCGAAGCGCTGACGTTCTCGTTATCGCTGTTCTTTACTCCTCTCACAACGGAGTAATCCCCGCCCGAATACTGAACGAAACGGTATTTAGTTTCGTTTCCGGAATTATAAGAAACGCCTGTGTAACGGTCAATGGGAAGGAGTACCTTGCAGGAGTTTGCAAAAGTAAACTGATCGCTCCAGTTTTCAGTACCGGAATATACGACTACGCCTACGCGGTTGTTTCTGTTAAGCTCTAAAAGTCTTTCGATCGCATCGTTTGTAGCCGTGATCATACTGGTGAGGTCGGCAGACGACATCGAGTTCGACAAGTCGAGCACGAGCACGGTATCCGTAGGAATCGTCGAATAACCTACGATAGTTTTATTCGATGCTATGGCAGAAAGAGCCACCAGAAAATTGTCGGGGTCAGTAAGCTGAACCGTCTGATTTCCGAAGCTTGTCGTATCGGTAAATACAGACTTGTCTCCCCATACTTTTCCGGCATTTTCGGTCGTTACTCCTCCGGGAGTACTGAGACCGAAATACTTCTGCCAATCATTTATTGTAGGAGGGTCGGAGACCTTTCCCTGTGCAGTAAAGTTTTCACGGGCATTTGCATCAAAAGACACGACGGGGAAAAGGGTTAAAACCATCACCATCGTCAGCAAAAATGCCACTAATCTTTTTGATAAAGCGATCTTAGGCATAGCCATATATTCATCCTCCAAATGAGTATTATTTACACGTATTTTTCGACCGAACGCAAGGGCAATCGGTCAACAGGGGCACTTCCCCTTATACTTATGTTTATTCTATCACTTTTTTTTCAAAACATCAAGTATTTTAGCTGACTTTTTTAATAAAAAAACGTTACTTTTTTTGCCAAAAAACCGTACTTGCTAAGAAAAAACCTAAAAATCTTCATCCGTAGGGGGCGACGTCAAAAGGCGGTCCGCTAAAAAAATAAAAACGCTGCCGCGTTTTTTTAAGGCGCACGAACAATCAGGGCTTCGCCCCGAACCCCACAAAAGGCGCGCTTTTGAAAAAGCGCCCTCTTGACTCCAACCAAAACTTTTAATTTTTAATAATCTTCATCCGTAGGGGACGGCGCCTTCGACGTCCCGTTTATATAAACGATTCAACAAGGAAGATTCCAAAGATGGAAAATCTTTGGTCGTTTGGTGGTGGGGGTCAAGGGGTGGAGGAATCGAAACCTCCTGCCCCTTGGCGCCTTCTTTGTTTTACTTTCTTGGCAAGGCAAGAAAGTAATAAAAAAGAAAAAAAGCAAAAAACGCTGCCGCGTTTTTAAAAAAAGCACAAAGAGTGAGGGCTTTGCCCCGAACCCCACAAAAGGCGCGCTTTTGAAAAAGCGCCCTCTTGACTCCAACCAAAACTTTTAAAATTTAATAATCTTCATCCGTAGGGGACGACGCCTTCGACGCACCGTTTACACAATTATATACAAACAAGAGAGAGTGTGTGCAGAGCACACACTCTCTCTGTTGTATTCAACAAAAAAAGGAATAGGCTTGTTTTAACCTATTCCTTTTGCTATTATCTGTTCAAATAATTTTTTATGTACGTTATGACCTCGCTCTTCGGAAGCCCCAGAACGAACGCAAATTCGCCGGAAATTATGTTCTCCGCCATAGCTAGATATTTAAGGTCGTTTGCCTTCATCTTCTTTTTCTGACCCTCGACCTCAGCTTTATAAAGAGTTACTTTCTTAATGAGCCAAAGCATTTTTTGCTTTTCTCCGCCGTTTATTATCCCCTCAAAAACCTTGGCTCTCGCCTTGCAATCATCGACCCACATATCCTCAACCTCTTCGGACTCGCGGATGATCTTGTTTATCTCATCGACAGACAAAACGCTTTGCATTTCTTTTTCAAGTTCCGATTCGGTGGGAACGAAAACCTTCATATTTCCGTCGTACACCGATTGGAGAACGTAGTATTCTTTTTTACCCTGTCCGACAAAGTTCTGCTCAACTATATCGACAACACGGCATACCCCGTTTTTTCTGTACGTAACGTGTTGATCGATCTTAAAAAGTGTGTTTGTTTTGCGGTCCTTTGTCATTGTCAGTTGTCCTCCCATTCTCTTGTACAACATAATTATAACATAATTTTTTCAAAATTTCAAAGGATTTTTTTGATTTTTTTTGATTTTTTGTTTTTTTGCTTTTTCAAAAACAAGAGGTGGTGTGTGCTCCCCATCTATGTTACATTCAATAGAACAAAAAAAGTATGCCCGTTTTGTGAGCATACTTTTTTAATTATTTTTACAAAATCAATAAAGAGGATACTTTTCGCAAAGCTTCTTAACTTCCGCGCGGATATAGTCAGCCTGATTATCAAAATCGGACGCCGCAAGTTTAATAAGCTTGCCTATAACGACCATATCGTCTTCCTTCATACCTCTCGTCGTAACTGCGGGCGTACCGATTCGTACACCGCTCGTAACAAAGGGGCTCTGCGGATCGTTGGGGATCGCATTCTTGTTAAGTGTAATGTGAACCTGGTCAAGCTTGTTTTCGAGTTCTTTACCCGTTATATTGAAGTTGCGGAGGTCGACGAGCATCAAATGGTTGTCCGTTCCGCCCGATACGAGATCGAAGCCCTCGGAAACGAGTGTCTCAGCCAAGACCTTAGCATTCTTAATGATCTGCTGCTGATATTCTTTGAATTCGGGTTTAAGCGCCTCGCCGAAGCATACCGCTTTTGCGGCGATCGTGTGCATAAGAGGTCCGCCCTGCATTCCGGGGAATATACCCTTGTCTATCTTCTTTGCGAGCTCTTCTTTGCAAAGAATGAGTCCGCCTCTGGGACCGCGAAGCGTCTTATGTGTCGTAGTAGTAACAACGTCTGCGTAAGGAACGGGATTCGGGTGAAGTCCTGCTGCTACCAAGCCGGCTATATGAGCCATATCCACCATAAGATACGCGCCGCACTTCTTTGCTATCTCTGCAAAACGCTCGAAATCGATCGTTCTGGGATATGCGGATGCGCCCGCAACGATAAGCTTGGGCTTATGCTGCATTGCAAGCTCTTCTACCTTGTCGTAATCTATTCTGTGCGTTACGTCGTCTATTCCGTAAGGCACGAAGTTATATACGAGACCGCTCATATTTACCGGGCTTCCGTGTGTCAAGTGTCCGCCGCAAGCAAGGCTCATACCGAGAACCGTATCTCCCGGCTGAAGAAGAGCAATATATACCGCAGAGTTAGCCTGCGCACCGCTGTGTGCCTGAACGTTTGCATGTTCAGCGCCGAAAAGCTTCTTTGCGCGCTCTCTTGCAATGTTTTCGGTTACGTCCACACATTCGCAACCGCCGTAATATCTTTTTCCGGGATAGCCTTCCGCATATTTATTCGTAAGAACTGTTCCCATTGCGCTCATAACAGCTTCCGAAACAACGTTTTCCGAAGCAATAAGCTCAATTCCGTTTCTCTGGCGTTCAAGTTCCTTCTCAATAGACTCCGCAACCTCTGCATCAAACTGAGAAAGGTAGTCAAGGTTTTCTTTAATCATATTTTCACCCTCCGCTAATTATTACTAACTATGTTATTATACACCTTTTTTTCGTTTTTTTCAACCACGTAATTATACATTTTCCCGAAATAGCCAAAATTTATATTTTTTTTACAAATTAAGTTTACATGTTCAAATAAATGTGATATAATAATAAGAACAAGGATTATCTGGGAGGATTTAACGCTATGGAAAAGAAAAGCACGAATGACATCATTGCCACTATTGTGAAGATTCTTTTTGCTCTTGCTGCTGTCGGCGCTGCCGTTTATGCAGGAATCAAGATCTACGAAAGAATAAAATTCAAACGCGAATGTGAGCTCTGCGACTGCTGCTGCGACGAAGACTACTTCGACGAAGAAGATCTCGGCGAACTCGATTGCCAGGACGAAGAAGCAGAAACTATTGAAGAAGTTACAGAAGCTGAACTCAACGTTACAGAAGAATAAACGACAATTTAAAGCCCGTTTTTTACGGGCTTTTATTTTTTGTTGAATATTACAGATAGAGTGTATACGAGAAACACTCTATCTTGTTTTTTTAAAGCACCGTTAAATACCAAAAGAGACATATTGTCGAAAACGTCTTGTTATAATTCGATTTTTGTGATAGAATACATAGGCAAGCATATTTTTCGGTAAATTATTTGAGGTAAAAATATATGAAACATCTTTTGTTACCCGACTATGATTTCGATACATACAACGGCGTAACTCCCGAATTTCTAAAGTCCATAGGAAAGACCTGCGTTTTATGCGACATAGATAACACTCTCGTTCCCTACGACTGTGCTCTGCCTACGGACGAGGTTATCGAATGGGTAAAGCTTTTAAAGCAAAACGGAATAAAAATCATTCTCGTCTCCAACAATGAGAAGGAGAGGGTCGAAAAATTCAACGAAGCCCTCGGCCTTCCATATATGTATAAATCGGGCAAGCCCTCGCGGAAAACGGTAAAAAAAGCACTTGCCATTCTCGGCGGCGAAAAGGAAAACGCCGTTATGCTCGGAGACCAGCTTTTGACCGACGTTATTACGGCAAGATTCTCGGGGATCACGGCGGTCTGGGTTCCGACTATCAAAAAGGTCGAAACTGCTTTTTTCAGATTCAAATCCGCCATTGAAAAGCCTTTCATCAAGCACTATTATAAAAAGAAGGAGAAAAAGTCAGTCAAATGAGCGCTTTATTCGGACCGGGAGGAAACTCCCTTTCATTTTACGCCTCCGGCAAAAAAAGTACTGTTGAAGCACCTAAGTGGGTTGCCGATTTCGGACTTGACTGCTACGAATACCAGGCAGGAAAAGGGCTGTTCGGAAGCGACGAAACTTTCAAAAAAATCGGAGAAGAGGCAAAGAAAAACAATATCAGAATGTCTTTGCACGCGCCCTATTATATCTCGCTTTCGGGAATCGAAACCGAAAAACGCTTAAAAAGCATTGATTATATAACGAAAAGCGTAAAGGCTGCCGAGCTTATGAACGCTGAACTGATCGTGATCCACACGGGAAGTGCGTCAAAAATAACGAGACAGGAAGCCATGGAGCTCGCCAAGGATACCATGACGAAAGCCCTCGAAGCCGTCGGTGATTCCAATGTAACATTGGCGCTCGAAACCATGGGAAAGCTCAATCAGCTGGGCACTCTCGAAGAGGTGCTCGACATCTGCTCTATAGATAAAAGGCTGTGCCCCGTAGTCGATTTCGGGCATCTGAACGCACGAAACATCGGCAATTTGTTTTTGGAAAAAGACGATTACAGAAGAGTGTTCGACACTATTGCAAATAAGCTCGGAGACAAATACGCAGATACGCTTCATTGCCATTTTTCGAAGATAGAATACACGAATTCGGGAGAAAAGAAACACCTTACTTTTGAAGATACCGTGTTTGGCCCTCCCTTCGAGCCTCTCATGGAAGCCATTGCCCAAGAAAAACTGTCGCCTCGCATTGTTTGCGAGTCGGACGGCACTATGGCAGAAGACGCTTTGGCTATGAAAAACTATTATAAAAACATTGCTTGATCCGTGCAATTGTTTATAAACTGTTAATTTTTAAGAAAAAGTGTTCAAAACACGGGGATTATGTGATATAATCCCTAAAGCATTATTAAAGAAAGAGGTAAAGAATCTTGGACGACTCGCCCATACCGCGAAGTATTTTCAAAAATATTATTGTGATATTATGCTTGGTTCTGGCAGTATTTATGCTTATTGAACTTAACGTAAATACGTTCGGCACCGCAAGGGACGGAAAATGTTTGAGTTATACCTCCGTATCGGATATTGATTACATAGGCATAGCATGCAAGTTAGGGGATACGTTGCCCCCTCTTTGTTGTTGTGCCTTTTTTGCGTTAAAAACCGCACGCAAAACGATCAAAGAGGCTATTGACCCACCGTCTTGCAGATACGCAAGAATACTTAACTGTTGATACGCTTGCCCTGACAACTAACATCATCGATTTACAATTATTAAATACAGGAGACTATCATGGACATATTACCGCAATTGTTTTTACAACTTTTGCTTATTTTATTAAACGCATTTTTTGCTGCGACGGAGATCGCTTTCGTTTCTTTAAACGAAAACAAACTTAAACACCAATTTGAAGAAGGCGACAAAAAAGCAGGCAAAATACTCAAAATGGTTCAGGAACCCACCGGCTTTTTATCCACGATCCAAATAGGTATAACACTGGCAGGCTTCTTGGGCTCAGCTTTCGCAGCCGACAGCTTTTCGGACGGCATAGTGAACTGGATGATAAAAACCTTCCATTTTCCGCCTTCCGCACGCGCGTCATTAGATGCTGTTGCCGTTATCGTGATCACGCTTATTCTTTCGTATTTCACACTTGTTTTGGGCGAGCTTGTTCCAAAAAGAGTTGCTATGAAGAATCCCGAAAAGTTTGCACGCATGGTATGCGGATTCATATCGGGGCTGTCTGCCGTCTTAAAGCCGATCGTATGGTTTATGACGAAATCGACAAACGGCGTTCTTCGTCTCTGCGGAATCAATCCTAAAGAAGAGGCCGAGGAAGTATCCGAAGACGATATCAGACTGATGATTGACATAGGCGAGGAAAAGGGCGCGATCGACTCGGACGAAAAAGAGATGATCGAAAACATTTTCGAATTCAGCGACACCGCAGTCAGTGAGGTCATGATACACCGCACAGCCGTTACGTTCATCGACGTTGCAAGCACGCCGGAAGAGATCATGGACGTCATCAAAAACGCAGGTTTTTCTCGTTATCCCGTATACGAGGATAACGCGGACAACGTTATCGGTATACTTATCACACGTGATTACCTTATGGAACGCACGAAGAACGACACGCCGGATATCAGAAAGCTCGTTCAGCCTGCAAAATTCGTGCACGAATCGGTCAGAGCCGACGTTTTGTTCAAAGATATGCAAAAGACACACGTACACATGTGTATAGTCGTTGACGAATTCGGCGGAACGTCCGGTATAATTACACTGGAAGACCTTTTGGAAGAAATAGTCGGAAATATTTACGATGAAAACGATGAACAGAATAAACCCGACGTTATTAAACTCGAAGAGAACCTTTGGAGAATAGCGGGAAGCACCCAGCTCGACGACGTTATGGAATCGCTCGATATCGAGATAGACTATGAAACCGAAGATTACAAGACTCTCGGCGGACTCATATTCTCCGAAATGCCATCCATTCCAGAAGACGGATCCACTCCCGAGGTTGAAGTAAAAGGACTGAAAATAAAGGTAGAAAAGATCTCCGACCTTCGCGTAGAATGGGCGCTCGTATCAAAAGTTATAACCGAGCCCGAAGAGGAATCCGAAGAAGAATAATAATATAACCAAAAAACAGCTCGGCTTTGTATAGACGAGCTGTTTTTTCACTTTGGAGAAATATAGTTTTTTGCATAAAATTTCCCGTCATTTTTATACACTATTTCACATTCTTCTCCGTTGACAAACACTCTCAAAAATTGTATAATTAATGTGTTGATTTTTTGATCGTTTCAGTGATGATCCATACACTTTTTTACAACCTTTTTTAAATTTTGAAAGCAGGTGTCGGAATGGCAAGAAAAAAGAAAAAAACTAATCCTATGACCGTGGCAATACCAATAATATTGGCATTACTCGTTGTTGCCGCGATCGTCGTCGCATCATACGGAATAAACAAAAATAACACCGAAGAAGATACCGACATCGCTGCAAACAACACTCCGGAAACGTCACCCGACAAAAAAGATCCGCCACCCTCGGACACCGATGACGTTACTACCGACAAGCCCAAGGATGAGCCCCAGCCTCCCGTCGAGGTCGTAAAGTATTACAATCCGCTTACCGGCCTTGAATGCTCCGAGGAGCTCAGCAAACAGCGTCCTATCGCCGTCATGATCAACAATATCAGATACGCAATGCCCCAGGAAGGCGTATCGAATGCCGACGTATTATACGAGTGTCTTGCCGAGGGCGGCATCACACGTCTTATGATGCTCAAAACGGACTATACCACGCTTGAACAAATAGGCTCCATCCGTTCGTCGAGAGACTATTATCTCGACTTTGCACAAAACCACGATGCAATATATTTTCACGCGGGTGGATCTCCCAAGGCATACAGTGACATCGCATCAAGAAAGATCAACAACTGCGATGCGGGAACGCTTGAGGGAAGTACCCCCCAGACCTTCTTCAGAGATCCGTGGAGACGACAGAACTTTGCATGGGAACACACCCTCGTCATAAACGGCAGCGGTATCGCAAACGCAATACAAATGAAGGGTTACCGCACCGAGCTCAACGAAACGTTCAACAGTCCTCTTAAATTTGCAAAAGAAAAGGTTACACTCGAAGGCAACTCGGCGAGCTGCGTATACATTCCCTTCTCTTACGAGCACACTCCGTATATGCAATACGATGAGCAAACGGGAACGTATAAACGCTGGCAATTCGGAAAAATGCACGCCGACAAGGACGGAACACAGCTTGAATTCGACAACATAATCATTCTGTTCTGTCACCACACCGGCGCGCTCGACGCCTCGGGAAGAATAGCCGTAACGACCACGGGTACGGGTGAGGGTTACTACATTACCGGCGGCAAGTACATAAACATAAAATACTCCAAAGCAACGGTAGATACACCCGTTGAACTGTACAACACCGACGGCACCCCTCTCGAAATAAACACCGGCAAAACCTATATCGCCGTATTCAATCAAGCAAACAAAAATTCGATAAATATGAATTACGAAAACTGAATTACATTTTCATAAAAAGATAGAGCGTGTGCAGAACACACGCTCTATCTTTTTTTTCGACGATCAAAAAGGCTGTACTTTGCGTGTACAGCCTTTTCTGTTTTCATCTTATAAACAGGTTCATAATATTTTCCATAAGCTTTTCGAACGACTTTTCGATCTCTTCCATACCGACACCACTGTTGAATATTGCATCCGTGTCGTTCTCAACGTCAAAATATATACAGGAATTTAACGCTTTTTCTCCCGATATTTTGTACCCTATCTTCCAGGAAAGGCACTTGCAAAGCTCCTCGTACGGCATAACGTTCAGATATGCCACAGGATCGCTTTTACCGAATTTTGACAGATCGCTTCCCTGACCGACAAGACTTCCGTCATAAGAAAACACTATTTTCGATCTGACAACGGTGCCCAGATACTCGGTCTTTATTATACACTTTTTGTCTTTTGATATTTCGAGACAGAAAAGCAACAAGTCGGCAAATACGACGGAAAAGTTCGCCGCGTCCACGTAAAAGTTTTCCCACACATCCGTGAGCTCGGAATAGTCGGTCTCTACTCTGTAACCCGATTTGTTTATTGAAGGCAGTATCTTTTTGTTAAAGTAGTTGAAGAACTTAAACATCGGAATGCCGAAACTTTCTCTCGTGCTAAACAAAGACAACGCCAAATAGTTGTCGAGCCCGGCAAATATATAGCTTCTGAGCTTTTCGATCAAACCGAATTTATCGAAGTGTTCACTTGCGGAATTTGCATCGTATTCCGAAACATAATCAAGTATCCCGCATATCTGTTTTGTGAAGCTGCCGTCAATATTCTTGACGAATTCGTTGTAAAGCAAGTCATAATCAAACATTGCGGAGAATATCAGCATCATATCCCCGTGATAATTAAAACACAGTGCGGTTTTAATAGAATCATTCAACCTGCAGCAAATATGCTTGATCTCATTTTCGCCGGGAACGACGGCTTCGGCTTCATTCACAAATATCCGTTTTGCGTTGCTGTGAAGCCTGGGAGACGGCGAAAGCCTTTTGCTCGCTCGGTTTCGATATACGACCTCGAGCTCGGGTGAGCATATATACATAGGCGTATTCAGTTTGTCAAATCCGTTATACTTTGCCATAACATATTCCAATCGATAGTTTTTATACTTATATTATACTAAAAACATTGTTGCGTTTCAAGGTTTTGAATGCATTTGTTACAAATTTGAATTTTTTCTCGAAAACTATTGTAAATTTCGGGAATATAGGTTAAAATATACAGTGGTAAATTTTAAAAAATATTTTTTTAATAAATGGAGGATACAAAAATGGCAGTAAAAGTTGCTATTAACGGTTTCGGCCGTATCGGTCGTTTGGCATTCAGACAGATGTTTGGTGCTGAAGGCTACGAAGTTGTTGCGATCAACGACTTGACAAGCCCCAAAATGCTCGCTCACCTTCTCAAGTACGATTCAGCTCAGGGCAGATATGCTCTCGGCGACACAGTAGTTGCAGGTGAAGATTCCATCACAGTTGACGGTAAGACAATTAAAATCTATGCTGAAAAGAACGCAGCTGATCTTCCTTGGGGAGAAATCGGCGTTGACGTTGTTCTCGAATGCACAGGTTTCTACACATCTAAAGACAAAGCACAGGCTCACATCGACGCCGGTGCAAAGAAAGTTGTTATTTCTGCTCCCGCAGGTAACGACCTTCCCACTATCGTTTACAGCGTAAACGAAAACACTCTCACAAAAGAAGACAAGATCATCTCTGCTGCTTCTTGTACAACAAACTGCTTGGCTCCTATGGCTAAGGCTCTCAACGACTACGCTCCCATTCAGAGCGGTATCATGTCCACAATCCACGCTTTCACAGGCGACCAGATGGTTCTCGACGGTCCTCACAGAAAGGGCGACCTCAGACGTGCAAGAGCTGCTGCAGTAAACATTGTTCCTAACTCCACAGGTGCTGCAAAGGCAATCGGTCTCGTTATCCCCGAACTCAACGGCAAGCTCATCGGTTCTGCTCAGAGAGTTCCCGTTCCCACGGGCTCTACGACAATCCTCGTTGCAGTTGTTAAGGGCGCAGACGTAACAAAGGAAGGCATCAACGCTGCTATGAAGGCTGCTTCTTCCGCTTCCTTCGGTTACACTGAAGAAGAACTCGTTTCTTCCGACATCATCGGCATCACATACGGTTCTCTCTTCGATGCTACTCAGACAATGGTTTCCAAGATCGGCGACGACCACTATCAGGTTCAGGTTGTTTCTTGGTACGACAACGAAAACTCTTACACATCTCAGATGGTAAGAACTATCAAGTACTTCGCAGAACTTTAATTCGAATAATTAAAGCAAACAACAAAAAACCTCGGTTGTTAGCATCGGGTGTTAAATGACAGTAAAGAAGCCGATACGGACTTGTTTCCGTATCGGCTCTTTTCTATTGCATCACCAACTTTCGGTGGTGAGTAAGTGCGCTTTACCTGATAGTTTTTAGTGATATGCTGTCTTCGCCAGCGTGATATTTTTGCTATCGCAAAAGTGATATTTCAAGGCGTTTCCTTGAAGTGATATTCTATTCGCCTCAAAACTCGCGTAGCGAATATCACTCGGCACAAGCCGAATATCACTGCGAAGCAATATAACTCGCCGGGAGGCGAATAGAGTTGGCGTTGTGTCCTTAGGAACACAACGCCTTTTCCGAGGTTTTTTTATTTTCTTTTAAACCGCGATATAAAGAAACCGTCCGTTCTGTACAGATCAGGATAAAGGGTCAGCATACCCTTCTCCGACTTTATGCCGCTTGAGGTTTCAAAATCATAGATCTCAAAATCCTTATGTTCTGCCAAAAATCTTGAAACAACGTCTTCGTTCTCTCTCCTGTTTACAGTACAGGTCGAGTATACCAATACGCCGCCCGATTTCACGTAACTCGATGAAGCGTCAAGTATCTTATACTGTATATCGGGCAATCGCTCGATAGCCGATCTTTCTTTGTATCTGAGGTCGGGCTTTTTCGCAATAACCCCAAGCCCCGAACAAGGAGCATCCACCAACACTCTATCGGCTTTTTCCTTTAGTTCTTCAAGAAAAGTACTTCCGTCGTGCTCTTTTGTTTCTATAACATCTATTCCGAGCTTCGTTGCTCCTTTTTTTACAAGCGAAAGCTTGTTTCCGTGGAGATCGAACGAATACACCTTTCCAATATTATTCATATTGATCGCGACGGAAAAACTTTTGCCGCCCGGACAAGAACAGGTGTCAATGACCGTCTGCCCCTCTTTTGCGCCAAGCACTTCCGCGCACAGCTGTGAAGCCTCGTCCTGGACGAATACTTTCCCTTCGGTCAAGATATCAAGCTTTGATACGGGACACGACTGCAAAAGCCTGACAGCGTTTTTGGCATAAGCACCTTTTTCGCATTTTATTCCGTTGCTTTCGAGATGACCGATGACACTGTCAACGTCGCTTTTCAGAGTATTGACCCTGAGCGTCATATCGGGATTAACGTTGATCGCTTTAAGCAAGCCTTCGCATTTTTCAAAACCGTAATCATCAGTCCACATTTTGCAAATCCATTCGGGAAAAGAATATGTAACGGACAGATATTTTATGGGATGTTTCGACTTATCGGGAACAGGGAGAGCGTCTTTCTTTCTGACGACCTCTCTCAAAAGCGCATTCACAAAACCGGATGCGCTTTTCTTATTCTTCTTTCTGCACAGCTCAACGCTTTCGTTGCAAGCCGCATGGTCGGGAACACCACCCATATACAATATCTGATATATCCCCATTCGCAAGATAACAAGTATTTCTTTGTCTATCTTGTTAATATCTCTGCTCGAAAACGAAGATATGATATGATCAAGGGTAATGAGCCTCTCGATCGTCCCGTACACCAACGCGGTGTAAAAAGAACGGTCGACTCCGTCAAGACCGTTCTTTTCTATCACCGAATCGATCTCTATATTTGGATAAGTCTTATTCTTTTCGCATTTGAGCAACGACTCAAACGCTATTTCACGTACAGTCATATACTAATCTCTGTTTCTTCCGTTGACGATAAACAAAAGCCTTAAAAGCTGTCCCAGCGATACCGCCAATGCCGCAACGTAAGTCAATGCCGCCGCAGAGAGAACTTTTTTCGAGCCTTCAAGCTCGTCTCCGTACAAAATGCCCGACTCCGCCAATGACTCCATTGCCCTTCTGCTCGCGTTGAATTCAACGGGCAGTGTAACGAGCTGAAACAACGTTGCCGCGCCAAAAAAGATGCATCCAAGGTAGGCTATCGGCGGATAAGAAAGCAATATCCCGATTATAACCAACGGGAAAGCAAGTGTAGAGCCTATCTGCGATACGGGAATGATAGCCGTTCTGATCTTTATCGGAACGTATCCGACGGCATGCTGTACCGCGTGGCCCGACTCGTGCGCCGCAACTCCTATCGCCGCTACGGAACAGCTGTCATATACAGCCGCGGAAAGATTGACCGTATTCGTCCTTGGATCGTAATGGTCGGACAGGTCTCCGGGGATACGGTTTATAATAACGTTTGTCAGTCCGTTTGCATCAAGAATCTGTCTTGCCGCCTGACATCCCGTTATTCTTTTCGATGACATAACGGCACTGTAATTTTTAAAAGTGCTCTGTACACTCATCTGCGCCCACATTGCAAAAAACATCGCGGGCAAAACAAATATTAAATAACCTAGATCAAATCCGTAGTAATAAAACATATCTTTTCCTTTCGTTATTTCCTACGCGCTTTTATGCGGTTCTATGCGTTTTTATTCAAAACGCTCGTAAAAACATCGTTCTCGGAAATCTTTCTGCCGTTTATAAAATCCGATGCCTTCATTCTTCCCTTGCCTTCGGGGAGCACTCCGTCGATACCCAAAACGCTTCCGTCAGCACATGCAACGTATATGTTGCCTTTTTCAAGAGAAACGACCCTTCCTGCCTCTTTGTCAGTCTTCTTATCCGTCAAAAACGAGGACACGAATTTAATCATTTTACCGTTCAGGTATGCAAATGACAGCGGAAAAGGAGAAGTCCCCCTTATCAGATTGTGTACGCTTTCTGCCGAATCGTTAAAGCTTACCAGGCAGTCTTCTTTTTCGATCTTCTTAGCATAAGTCGAAAGACTGTCGTCCTGCTTATATCTCTTGACGTTTCCGCTTTCGATGACCTTTAGAGTAGACAAAAGGGCAAACGCACCGAGATCTGCAAGCTTGTCGTGCATAGTCTCAAAATTGTCTTCGGGGCGAATGGCGATCTCGTACATCTCGATCATATCACCCGTGTCAAGCCCTTCTTCCATATACATGGTAGTAATACCCGTAGTTTTTTCACCGTCGATTATCGCTCTCTGTATAGGAGCCGCTCCTCTGTATTTGGGGAGCAACGAGCCGTGAACGTTGATACATCCGTGCTTGGGGTATTCGAGCACGTTTTTCGGCAATATCTTGCCGTATGCAACAACGACTATCAGCTCGGGAGCAAGCTTTTCAAGCAGGTCTGCAAACGCCTCGTCCTTAAGCGTCTGAGGCTGATAAACGGGGATATCGTGCTCTTGGGCACTCACCTTTACGGGAGGAGGCATAAGTGTATATCCTCTGCCCTTCGGCTTGTCAGGCTGTGTAACAACGCCCACTATTTCATTTTCGGTAGTCAAAAGAGATTCGAAACACACCTTCGCAAAATCGGGTGTTCCCATAAATAATATTCTCATATCGGTTTCTTTTATTCCTTCGTCAATTTACGCTTTTATTCGTCGTCGTAGAGCTCTTCGAGTTCTTCTTTCGTCAGCATTTTTGCGTGATCGATATACAAGATACCGTCCAGATGATCGAGCTCGTGGCAAAATGCTCTTGCCTTCAGATCGCTTCCCGTAACCTCATATATCCTTCCGCTTCTGTCCATGGCTCTGACAGTAACGGTCATCGGTCTTTTTGTGATTCCGAACTTTTCGGGAACAGACAAACAGCCCTCGATATTATGCTGCTCACCCTCGCTTGCTATGATCTCGGGGTTGATCATTTCGAGCAATTCACCTTTTTCCGTCTCAACAAGAACGATGCGGCGCAAAACGCCCACCTGAACTGCCGCAAGACCGCATCCGTCCGCCGCGTGAAGAGTATCTCTCATATCGTCAAGCAGCTGAAGTATTCTGGGGGTTATTTTTTCAACGGGACGGCTTTTCTTTCTCAAAAGATCGTCGCCGACTTTAACTATATTCAAAATTGCCATTTTAATTCTCCTAAACTGATAAGTATTTTATAAATTATTCGGATTCATATCGAAAGACAGCTGTATCTTGCCGCCAAACGTCTTTTCACAAGATGCGTAAAGCTTTGCAAACATAGCCCTCGACACGTTATTGTTTTTACATTTTATCACGAACTGCATACGGTACTTTTCGTTCACTTTATAGACCGAAGCTTCAAAAGGACCGAAAACGTTGAGCGCAAGCTTGCTCTTGTCTTCCTGCTCCGCCATATCTTTTATCGCGGTGTTCAAGAACACGCACGCCTTCAAAAGCTCGTTTTCCGATGCCGAAGTCAACGTTGCAAGCAAAATATCGCAATAGGGCGGGAAAACGTACGACTTACGAAGAAGTATCTCGTTTTTATAAAAATCAACGTAGTTTTGTCTTGAAGCGTACTTTAATATACTGTGCTCGGGATTGTACGTCTGAATGACAGCGCACCCTTTTTTATCGCTTCTGCCCGCGCGACCCGTAACCTGCGTTATGAGATCGAAAGTCCTCTCGTTTGCACGGTAGTCGTCGAGATAAAGCGAGGCGTCTGCCAGAAGTACGCCGACGCAGGTAACGTTCGGAAAATCGTGCCCTTTCGTAACCATCTGCGTGCCTATCAAAATGTCTGCCTCACCCTGCCTGAACCTGTCAAGCATATCGTCGAACGCAAATTTCGTCGACGTCGTATCGGCATCCATTCTCATAACCTTTTTGTTCGGGAACAACAGTCTCAGCTCTTCTTCGACTTTCTGTGTTCCGAATCCTAAGTGCTGTATATGTTCGCTTCCGCACTCGGGGCATACTTTTGGTACCTTTATCCTTGAACCGCAATAGTGGCACGTCAGCCACCCGTTTTTCACCCTCGCCTGCATAGCGTTCTCTCCCTCGTCGGGATATACCCTGCCGGGAGAATGAAAAGTCATCGACACACTGCAATGACTGCAGGTGATCGCCTTTCCGCACATAGCACAAGAAACGAAATTATTGTATCCCCTTCTGTTTATAAACAGTATGACCTGCTCGTTTCTTTCCAGCGATTCGGTCATCGATCTATAAAGCGTCTCGCCTATGACCGAAAGCCCCGACGTCTTTGCAAGATCGAGCCTCAGATCCGATACCTTTGTATTTGGCAATACAGCGTTTCCGTATCTCTCGTTAAGTTCTACTAAGGTATAAGCGCCCTCTTTTGCCTTGTGATAGCTTTCGAGCGACGGAGTGGCAGATGCAAGAAGCATCAGCGCATTGTTGTATGCCGCCCGAAACCTCGCCACGTCGCGCGCATGATAACGGGGAGACATATCCGATTTATAAGTATGCTCCTGCTCCTCGTCGATCACGATAAGTCCCAATCTTTCAAATGGAGCAAACACTGCCGAACGTGTTCCGATGCATACGTCAACGTCACCGTTTTTTATTCTTCTCCAGGCATCAAAACGCTCTCCGTTCGACAATGACGAATGTATAACGGCGATCCTCTCACCGTAAAAGCATTTAAAAAGCCCGACCGTCTGCGGTGTCAGCGATATTTCGGGAACAAGCACTATCGCCTGGCGTCCCGACTCGATAACCTCATCGATGACAGCTTTTATGACCCTCGTTTTGCCGCTTCCCGTAATGCCGTGAAGCAGTACAGCCTTCGCCTCGCCCGTTCTGTAAAGCTCAGATATTTTACCGTACGCCTCGTTTTGATGCGGTGTTAATACGTTTTCTTTTTTCTCCGACTGACCGTCTGCATAAGGGTCTCTGTATACGTCGACCTCTTTTATCGATACGATCCCCTTTTCTTTAAGCAACTTAAATTGAGCAAGTCCGGCACCCGTTATTCCCTTCAGCTCCGACTCGGAAAGCTTTCCTCCGTTTTCAAGCAAAGCAGATATCACTGATCTGCTCTTGTCTCCGCGAAGCTTGTACGCACCGATTCCGCCGACGGCATCCTTAGCCTCGTCTTCCGAAATGCAAAGTGAAATATACTTTTCGTACTGTTTCGTGCCCTCTTTAAAAAGCGTATCTTTTTCGATTATTCCGCGAGAAGACATATCTCTCAGCGCTCTGTCTATCTGTTCGCCGAACAGTTTCTTCAGCTGTTCGTACTTGGACTTGGGGTTATCCTTCAGATAAGCGCAAATATTTTTTGCATTCTCTCCGAAATTTTCAAAATCAACCCCTTCAGCAAGGCTGTAAACACTGTACATCTTGCCGAACGCCGACACGGGCACGGCGCTTTTTACGGCATCGCCCACGGTGCAAAACGTTCTGTCCTTCAAAAACAAACACAGCTTCATCATCTCGTCGTTTAAAATAACGTCGGGAATAACGTCAAGAACCGATTTCACCCCGTTAAAATCCGTGGTGTCGGTTATTTCAAAAACAACGGCGTAACTGCCCTTGTTTCCCTTTCCGAAAGGAACGGTAACGACGGAGCCTACTAAAACCTTTGCCCTTAGCTCGCTCGGGATCAGATAATCAAATTTCCTGTCAATAAAATAAGGTGCATCCAAAACGTACACCCGCGCAAACAGGTCATTCATTCAGACACACCTCCATTTCATTTTTGTACTACCGTCTGTTTAAATCAGTCGATATTCTTTCCCAAAGACTCTTCGACTATCTTGTAATCTTTCTTGTGCAAACGGTTTATAGCTGTTCTGACTGCCTTTTCGTCGCGGTATTCACGGCTGATAAGAGCCGCAATACTCTTGTCCGTTTCTTTATTTGCAACCAATTTTTCTGCGTTTTCGCGCTGTGCTACATATTCATCGGTAACGATTCTTGCACACTTTGCAGTTGCGATAACGAGCTCGTAACGGTTGTATTTACCCTCTGACTGAAGCTCCTCGAGGGTGGGGGAGATCATACTTGTGTATTTTTCGTTATTCATAAAACTTTTCCTTCACTTCCAAACGCCTCGACGTGCGTTTTATTTCTGAATTTGTAATGTTAATTATATCTAAAGCAGCGTCGCGCGCTCCTTCATTTCGGTTAATTACGACGTAGTCGTATTTTTCAAAACAGGCAAGCTCGTTTTTCGACTGAGCAAGTCTTGCTTTTATCACCTCGTCGGTCTCGGTTCCCCGTCCGCGAAGCCTTGCTTCCAACGTCTTGTAATCGGGCGGGAGAAGCAATATCAATACTGCCTCAGGGAACTTCTTCTTGACGTTCATAGCCCCCTCAACCTCGATTTCAAGGATAACGTTTTTGTTTTCAAGCATCTCGCTGACCTTGCTGTTTATCGTGCCGTAATAATTACCGCAATACTCGGTATATTCTATCAAGGTATCGTTCTTTATATTTTCTTCAAACTCTTCTCGGGAAATGAAGAAATAGTTAACTCCGTCGACCTCTCCCGGCCTCGGCTTTCTCGTCGTCGCCGATACCGAATAAGCAAAATCGTCGGAAAGGCTCATAACCTCTTTTAACACCGTTCCCTTGCCCGAACCGGCGGGCCCGGAAACGACTATAAGCATATTCTTTTCCATAACATAGCCCCCTTATAACACGTCTTCGTCGGAAGAATTGTTATCGCCAAGACCGTTAAGTCTGTCGGCTATTCTGTCGGTTGGCAAAGCGGAAAGTATTACGTGATCGCTGTCGGTTATGATGACCGTCTTGGTCTTGTGTCCGCACGACACGTCTATGACCCTGCCTTCTTCCTTTGCATCCTGAACAAGTCTTTTAACAGGTGAAGACTCGGGACTTGATATTGCAACGACTCTGCCTGCCGCGACCATATTTCCAAAGCCTACGTTTATAAATAACATATCCTACCTCATTCAAGATTCTGTATCTGTTCTCTGATCTTTTCATGCTCACTCTTCATATTTACGACGAGATGTGCCATATCAGCGTCGTTCGCTTTTGAACCCGTGGTGTTTACCTCTCTGTTCATTTCCTGAAGCAGATAGTCCATATTCTTGCCTACGGCGCCGCCCTCATCGAGTATCTTGTCAAACTCGTCGAAGTGACTGCGAAGTCTGACTACCTCTTCGTCTACGGCAACCTTGTCAGCAAATATAGCACACTCTGTGAGTATACGCGCGGAGTCCACTTCTATATTATGCTTTTCAAGCACCTGTTTTAAGCGGTTTTCAAGTTTTGTTGCATAAGAAGCAATGCACTCGGCAGACATTTTTTCGATCCTGTCAGCCATTTCCATAAGATTTGCCTTCTTGATAAGCAGGTCAGCCTTAAGCTTCTCGCCCTCGCGCTCTCTCTGTGCGATAAACGTATCGATCGCGCTGTCAAGAACGGGTTTTATGATAAGCCAATCCTTTTCCATATCTTCTTCGGGCTTGATCACGGTGAATATCTCTCTGTTCTGGGCAACTGCCATTACGGAAATATCGTCCTTCAGGCCGAACTTATCACGAAGCTCGGTCAATGCCTTTATATAACTTTCGGTATAAGCTTCGTCAAGTCTTAACTCAATACCGACCTTTTCTACAACGTCAACGCCGATATAAAGATCGATCTTGCCTCTCTTTATTCCTCTTGATTGAATGTATTCGCGAACTCTGTCCTCGAGAAAGCTGTACATTCTTGATATTTTTATGTTGCAGTCCAAAAATCTGGAATTGACCGATTTTATTTCCGCAGTAATCTCTTTGCCGTCGACCGAGGCTGTTGCTCTGCCGTACGCGGTCATACTTCTTATCATTTTTATTTACCTCATAGTGCCGAATAAAGGATAGAATAATATATATTATAACTTATATATCCCCCTTTGTCAACAATCAGCCGACTACTTTGATCCAAATAAAAACCATATTTTTAAAAAATCAAAAAACGTATAGACAAAACGTGTGAACGTCAATTATAATATTATCAAACCAAATACAAAGCATCGTTGACCGAGAAAGGTATTTTTTATGACAAAAATTCAAAAACTTTTGAAAAATATAGGCGAAAAGGCTGACGGAATACTTATTTCATCCGATATCAACCAACTGTATATGACCGATTTTTCTTTTTCGGACGGATACGTATTGATAACAAAAACGGCTTCGTATCTGATCACCGATTTCAGATATGCCGAAGCAGCAAAAAACGAAGCCGATAAAGCTTTTGAAATAGTTCTCTTTAACGGCGGAAAAAATAAAACGATACAAGAGCTGCTCGAAAAAAACGCAGTAAAAAAACTGATGTTCGAAGACAACGATCTTAATTACGCCGAGTACGAGACGTTCAAAAATGCATTTGAGGGCATTGAGCTCGTTCCTGCGGGAAACACGATTGAAGACCTGAGAGAATTTAAAACCGATATTGAAACGGAATACGTTATAAAAGCGCAAAGAATTGCGGAAAAATCTCTGCAAACGCTTATCGAGGATATTGATCTTAATATGACCGAGCGGGAATTGGCGGCGTATCTCGAATACCTCATGAAGAAAAACGGAGCAGACGGCATTTCTTTCGACACGATCGCCGTGTCGGGAAAGGCTTCTTCCCTGCCTCACGGAGTTCCGCGCAACGTAAAACTCGAAAAAGGCTTTTTGACCGTAGACTTCGGCGCGGTATACAAGGGCTATCATTCGGATATGACGAGAACTTTCTGTATAGGCAAAGCGGACGACGGAATGAAAAAAGTATACGACACCGTTTTGGAGGCTCAGGAAAGGGCTATTGAGGCCGTAATGAACGGCGAAAGAAACTGTTTTATGATAGATAAAATATCCCGAGACGTCATTTATTCCAACGGTTATGAAGGCTGTTTCGGACACGGACTCGGACACGGGGTCGGGCTTGAGATACATGAAGCGCCGAGGCTTTCCCCCTTGGTTTCAAAAGGCAAAAACCTCGAGATCGGACATATCGTTACGGTCGAACCCGGCATATACATCGAAAATAAGTACGGCGTCCGAATTGAAGATATGGTGTACATCGGAAATAAATGCCCTGTCAATCTAACAAAAATGCCGAAAAAACTTATCGAATTGTGAAAATAAGTTAAAAACCCCTTGAAAAATTCATTTGTTTGGTGTACAATGGATTAGATATTTATAATTTGACATATAACGGAGGTCAAACACAATGGTAGTAGCAGGCGATTTTAAAAACGGAATTACATTTGAAATGGACGGCAACGTATTTCAGGTCGTTGAGTTCCAGCACGTAAAACCCGGAAAAGGAGCTGCTTTCGTAAGAACAAAACTTAAGAACGTTATCACAGGCGCTGTAATCGAAAAAACGTTCAGCCCCACAGATAAATACGAAAACGCTTACGTTGAGCGCAAGGATATGCAGTATCTCTACAATGACGGCGAACTTTACTACTTCATGGATCTTGAATCCTATGAACAGCTCCCCTTGGAAGAGAGCAAGCTCGGCGACAACTTCAGATTTGTAAAAGAAGAAATGCTTTGCAAGATCATTTCTTACAAGGGCAACGTATTCGGAGTTGAGCCCCCCATGTTCGTTGAACTCGAAGTAACCGACACAGAACCCGGATTCAAGGGTGATACAGCTACAGGCGCATCCAAGCCCGCAACCCTCGAAACAGGCGCACAGATCAAGGTTCCCCTTTTCATCAACATCGGCGACGTTCTCAAGATCGATACAAGAACCGGCGAATATCTTGAAAGAGCTAAACAGTAATTTTTATAAATAATAAGGAGTACTGACATGATGATGACAATTACAGAAAAGATTGCAAACCTCAAAGGCTATCTCGAAGGCGTACAGCTCGACGAAAGCAAACAGGAAACAAAAATAATTGAAAAGATCGTTGACATTCTCGAAGATATGGCTCTCGAGATCGAAGAAATGGAAGAAAGCGTTGACACTCTCAACGACTATGCTGAAGAACTCGATGAAGATCTCGGCGACGTTGAAGATTATCTCTTCGGTGATGAAGACGAATGCGATTGCTGCGATGACGACTGTGATTGCTGCGACGACGGCTTCCTCGAAATCGAATGCCCCAAGTGCGGCGAAGTAATTTGCGTTGACGAAGATTACGATGCAGACGAGCTTGTTTGCCCCGCTTGCAACGAAAAGATCGAGATCGACGACTGATTTTTAAAAAAGCATAAAAATCATTAAAGGATACAAGCTAAAAACTTGTATCTTTTTTTGTTTTCTGCCCGACAAAACAAAAACGCTTTCGCGTTTTTTAAAGAAGCACAAACAGTCAGGGCTTTGCCCCGAACCCCACAAAAGGCGCGCTTTTGTAAAAGCGCCCTCTTGACTCCAGCCAAAACTTTTAAAATTTAATAATCTTCATCCGTAGGAGACGGCGCCTTCGACGGTCCGCTTTTAAAAACAAAAACGCTGCCGCGTTTTTTAAAGAGCACGAACAATCAGGGCTTCGCCCCGAACCCTGACAAAAGGCGCGCTTTTGTAAAAGCGCCCTCTTGACTCCAGCCAAAACTTTTAAAATTTAATAATCTTCATCCGTAGGGGACGGCGCCTTCTTTGTTTTACTTTCTTGGCAAGGCAAGAAAGTAATAAAAAAGAGAAAAACTCCCCAGGGTCGGAGAGTTTTTTATTTGTTTTCGTATTACCGATTATTTAGCAGCCTTTTTCTTAATGAGAACTACTGCTACAACAGCTGCAACTACAACTACTGCTACAACACCGATAATGATCCAAAGCGTCATATCGCCGTTACCGCCGTCATTTGCGGGATCCGTAGTTTCGGGAGACGTTGTATCGGGTTTAGCTGTCGTTACGGGAGCCTTCGTTGCATCTTCACCGTCGGGAGCTTTCGTTGTATCGTCAGCATCAGGAACGGATGTTTCATCCTGCTCTTCAGTTTCAGTCTCTTTATCTTTTTCGATCTGCAAAGCAAGTTCAACCAATTCTTCTTGAGTTACACCCTCGGGAAGCTTAATTTCGTTAAAACCCTCGGTTACGATTGCAAACGCACTTGCCAAAGCCATTTTATCGCCGGTAAAGCCCGAGAAATCAAGAATCGAATACATAGGAGCGTAATTTGCTCTTGTTTCTGCCATGTGGTTGATAGACCAAGCGTTTTTGAAATCACCGCCGTTTATAACAAGATCAACAGTTCCGTCTTCATTTGTCATACCGGTAGTACCGACACCGTAAATATCGCATTCGTATGTGCCGCCGTTGATCGTAATGTTTACGTGACCGCTGTACAAGCTGTTTTTGCCGACGGTTCCGCTTATGGAGCCGAGCACTTTGGTCGTTCCCTCAAGGGTGAGATAAGAGGTCGCATTGTTCATACCTCTGTCGGTAGCTACACCCCAAAGACCTGCGGCGATCTTATTATAAGTTCCCGACTGAACGGTGAGAGTGGGGATCTGGTTGTCACCTTTAGCATATCTGTGTCCGCCTGCAAGGCTGATATACTGCATTGCGGAATCAGCATAATCTTCTTTGGAAGGGTAAGTCTTAACGCCCTGTCCGACAAGCGTGGGGAAGCTGCAGAACGAAATTACGCGATTGGAACCGTCTGTTTCGATATCAATATTCTCCCACATGGACGAGCCGCGAACCGTAAGTTCTGCGGGGGTCTGAATAGTGAGCTTTGCTCCGTTCGTTTCACGGTAGTCAACGCCGTTGTACACCGACGTAAACTTGATTACTATCTTTGAACCCCAGTTATACGTATATGTATCTTTTGTATCGGGGCCTGTACCGTAGCTCTCGTTTTCACCGAGCGTAACGGGACCGCAGATTACTATCGTACCACCCGTCTGTCCGAGCATTTCGGTTGCCTGATAAAAAGCAGTCTGCAAATATTTTTCGGGTGTTGCAGCATCGGGATTATAATTGTTGTGTTCGATCGGAATAAAGGGGTTGTCTGCATCGGTACCGAGACCGTTACCCTGTAATTCACCGCCGTTGGGGGCATCTTTGATAAAAATAACTCTGTCACTCGTAGGCTGAAGTGTCGTAGGATCAACACGTCTCTTTGCCTCTGCTGCGCTCGCCTGAAGTGTAACTACAGCAATCAGCATTACGAACACTATCGCCATACTGAAAATTCGAAAAAACCTTTTCATAGTTCAAAATATTCCTTTCAATATGTAATTCTAAAATAAATTCGAAACAAAACTCGCAATCATATA
>JAZNOI010000112.1:0-11865 GCA_045580755.1 Eubacteriales bacterium
ATTCGATTTTAATAAACATAATTTCTTCGCCAGCCAAGGATGTGGGGTGTCGGGGAGAAAACTTCGGCGTGTAGGGGTTCCCCGAACCGAATGCAATGAGGTTTGGGGGTTCGCGTATGAGATGGTTTCTCCCCGACAAGACAAAAACGCTGCCGCGTTTTTTAAAGAAGCACACACAGTCAGGGCTTCGCCCCGAACCCCGCAAAAAGCGGCCCGCTTATAAAAATAAAAAAACTCAGGTTTTACCCTGAGTTTCTTGCTTTGCTTAGTCGATAAGCTCCTTAACCTTGGAATCCTTTCCAACTTTGTCACGGAGATAATAAAGCTTAGCACGTCTAACTTTACCGGTTCTGATTACTTCAACCTTCTCAACGTTGGGTGAATGAACAGGGAAAGTCTTTTCAACAGCTACACCGTAAGAAATACGACGTACTGTGAACGTTTCGGAAATACCGCCGCCATGACGTGCGATGATAGTTCCTTCGAAGATCTGAATTCTTTCTCTTGTACCTTCTTTAATCTTGTTGTGTACCTTAACGGTATCACCGATGTTAAGTACGGGTACGTTTTCCTTAAGCTGCTCGTTTGTTAAAGCCTTTACCAAATCCATAATGGCTCCTCCTTATATATACGAACGTTCATGCACAGCTAATACAGAGGACCGCTCAAAAATTATCACCTCTGCACAGAGAGGCTATGATATTATATCACACTTTCACAGAAAATCAAGAATACTGCCGTTTTTTTACATTTTGTTCACATTTGCACCCACAGCCGTTTTGTTTTTATTTGGAAAAAACCTTGTATATTTATTTTAATTATGTTATAATAACTAAGATTAGACATTTGTTCTTGCAAATACTTTTTTTGCAGATTAATTATATTCGGAGGGTAAACATGAATAACGAAGATTTCAACAAAAGCCCCGACACACAAAAAGACGAGGAGCTCTCGTCCATATTAAAAAGGCTTTCTGAGCTTCTTGATACTTCCGTATCCCTTGAGGATGCAGTAGATATGCTCAAAAAGAGCAAGGATAACGCGCACGAAACAACAGACGAGGCTACGCCAATTGAAGAAGTTGCACCTGTTGAAGAGGTTACACCCGTCGAAGAAGTTGCACCCGTCGAAGAGGTTACACCCGTCGAAGAGGTTGCACCCGTCGAAGAGGTTGCGACCGCTAAAAAGGCAGAACCTCTTGAAGAAGTTGCGACATCAAAAATATTTGACGAGCTTTTGGCGTGCTTTGAAAACAGAAAGCTTCCCGACGACTTCCGTTTTTCTTCTTACCAGGAAAAGACTTCCGAGCAAGAAGAGCCGACAGAGGCCCCCGCCGACGAAGAAGAAACGGAACAACAAGAAAATACGTTCACCCCTCTGAACCACGAAAAGCCTTCCGAAGAGGACGAACTGTTTTCGCAGATATTCACCGACGAAAGAAAAGACAGGGCGAACAAAGAAAGAGACAAGAAAAAATGGCAGAGAAACACCGGAGACAGTTCAAAGGTTATACAGTCGGTATTCGACTGGGTAGAAGTGATCGTGTTATCCGCTGCATTTGCACTCTTCCTTTTCACGTTCATTTTGAGACTTGCCGTAGTTGACGGCGATTCCATGAACAACACGCTCCACAATAAAGACCTTTTGATCATATCCGACTTTATGTATAAACCCGACAACAACGATATAATCGTTTTCAACGCGCCCGAATACAAAGACGAACCGCTCGTTAAGAGAATAATCGCAACAGAAGGACAAACGGTCGACATCGACTTCAACACATGGACGGTTACCGTTGACGGCAAGGTTTTGGAAGAAGATTACGTAAATCGGGTCATAGGCGCAATGAACAAAGACAAGGTCACATTTCCTCTGACCGTTCCCGACGGATACGTATTCGTTATGGGAGACAACAGAAACAACTCGACCGACTCAAGAAATCCGCAGATCGGATTCGTTGACGAAAGGTATATACTCGGAGAAGTAAAACTCAGACTTACTCCGATAAACAAATTCGGCATAGTCGATTAACGACGAAAGGACATAGAATGCCATCCACACAGATACAATGGTTCCCGGGGCACATGGCAAAAACCCGCAGACTTATGAAAGAAAGTCTGCCCTCGGTCGACATATTGATAAACGTTCTTGACGCGCGCATCCCGTTAAGCTCGCAAAACCCCGAAATAGAGTCCTTGGCAGAAAGCAAACCCATTTTAACACTCCTCAGCAAATCGAGCCTTGCCGACAGCGAGGCTACGGCAAAATGGAAGGCATATTTCAAGGCAACGGGCAAAAACTGTCTCTTTATCGACAGTGTAACCGGGGCGGGAATAAACGATATTATGCCCGCAGTGCGCGAGATACTTAAAGAAAAATTAAGCAGATACGAAGAAAAAGGCATGACCGGCAGAAACATCAAAGCAATGATAGTCGGCATTCCGAACTCGGGAAAATCCTCGCTCATAAACAGACTTGCCGGCTCAAAGAAAGTTAAAGTCGAAGACCGTCCCGGCGTTACGCTCAACAAGCAGTGGGTGCCCACGTCAATCGGACTCGACTTAATGGATATGCCGGGAGTGCTTTGGCCCAAGTTCGACGACGAAAGGATCGGAGAAAACCTCGCTCTCACGGGAGCTATACGCGATGCAATCCTCGACACCGAGACCCTTTCGGTCGTTCTGTGCGAAAGATTGCGAACACTATATCCCGAGCTTTTAAAACAACGCTATAAGCTCACCGACGCCGACCTCGACGAAGATATGCAGAACTACGAGATATTCGAGGCGATCGGAAGAAAAAGAGGTTTTCTGATCTCAGGCGGCGAGATCAACTACGAAAGAACGGCAACTATGCTGCTCGACGAATTCAGGGGAGCAAAGATAGGCAAGATCACGTTGGAGCTTCCGCCCGAAACCTAAAAACTATTCGAGGTTTTACTTATATGATAAACTGGGATCTTGAAAGAGAGCTTCAAGAAAAAGGATACAAGATTATATGCGGCTGCGACGAGGCGGGCCGCGGTCCTCTCGCGGGAGAGGTTGCCGCCGCCGCTTGCATACTGCCCGTCGGAATAGAAATAAAAGGACTGAACGACAGTAAAAAACTGTCCGAGAAAAAAAGAGAACAACTTTTTGACGTGATCAAAGAAGCGGCGATCGCTTGCTCGGTCGCAACCTGTTCGGTTGAAGAAATAGAAAAATACAACATTCTCGAATGTGCCTTGCTCGCAATGAGGCGCGCGGTCGAACAGCTCGACGTTTCGCCCGAATTTATTCTCGTCGACGGAAACATAAACAAAGGCTTCGTTCTGCCCTCAAAAGCGATCATCGGAGGGGATGCAAAGTCCCCAAATATCGCCGCGGCATCCATTCTCGCAAAGGTCACGAGAGACCGTATGTGTTACGAGCTTGACGAAAAATATCCGATGTACGGCTTTGCGAAACACAAAGGTTATGCCACGAAAGAGCACAGAGAGGCTATCTTAAAATACGGCCCCTGCCCCGAACACCGAAGTCTTTTTCTGCGAAAGCTGCTGAACAAAGATGAATAACACGAGACAGACCGGCAGACAGGGAGAAAACGCCGCGTGCGATTGGCTGACAAAAAACGGCTACACCGTTATAAACCGCAACTACACCACACCGCACGGTGAAATTGACATAATTGCCGAGGATGAAAAATATATTATTTTCGTCGAAGTAAAATACCGAAAAAACTCGGTCAACCTCACAAAATACGGCAGACCGGTGCGCGCTGTAACAAAAGAAAAACAGCGCCACATTATCTACGCCGCAAAATGTTATTTGAATAGATTTAAACCGCAAAAACAGCCGCGAATGGACGTTATCGAGATAATCGGAAACGACGAACGGAACGGATTTGTTTCATTGAACATCAAACATTATAAAAACGCTTTCGGAGAGTGATCTATTTTGAAGATTTTTGACACCCACTGTGACACGGCTTACGTTATACAGAGAATGGGAGTGCCGTTTGACAACAACGAGACCCACATAACAAAAAACGGCATATCGGGCTACGACTTATACGAACAGATGTTTGCGATATGGTCCAGCCCCAAAAGAACCGACGAAGAAAACTGGCAGCATTTTCACACGGTAAAAGATTATTTTGAAAAAGAAATACTGCCGTATAAGAGCGAAAAATTTATACCCCACCTTGCGATCGAGGGCTGCGCGTTGCTCGGAAGCGATATAAAAAGGCTCGATATATTGAAGGGGTACGGCGTTCGCATGATGACGCTCGTTTGGAAAGACGAGTGCTGTATGGGCGGCGCACACAACACCGACAAAGGTCTTACGGAGTTCGGCAAAGAGGCTGTCAACAGAATGTGTGAACTCAACATCGTTCCCGACATAAGCCACGCATCCGACAAAATGGCTTACGAGACTTTTGAGATCGCGGCAAAACACAATAAACCCGTTTGCGCAAGCCACTCAAACCTTCGCAGCATTCGCGAGCACACCAGAAATATGACCGACGATATGTTTAAAGAGATCGTCAAGTCGGGCGGTCTTGCGGGCTTAAACTTCTGTTGCGAGTTTCTTGAATACATAGACGAAAAGCCTGCCGATCTTAAAAACATCGTAACCCACCTCGAACACTACCTTGCGCTCGGCGGTGAAAACAACGTGTGCATCGGAAGCGATTTCGACGGTATAAAAAAACTCCCGATAGGCATTGAAGGCGTTCAATCTCTGCCAGCTTTACGCGACGAGCTTGTTAAGCTGAATTACAGCGAAAAGCTTATCGAAAAGCTCTTTTATAAGAACGCACACGATCTTTTTTACAAAGCTTGACCGAACAAACCGAAATAGAATAAAACGAGGATATAGAAAAAATGAAGAACATTAACTACATCAGCACAAGAGGAAATACCAAGCCCGTATCGTCTGCTCAGGCGATCAAACAAGGTCTTGCCGACGACGGCGGACTCTTTATGCCCGAAGCTATCCCCTCTCTTTCGAAAGAAGATTTTGATTTTCTCAAAAAGGCTTCATACCCCGAAAGAGCAGCTTATATTATGGCAAAATTCTTAACCGACTACACCTATGATGAGCTCCTTTCAGACTGCAAGGAAAGCTATTCCGAAGCACGCTTTCCCGGCGGCGCCGCTCCCATAACCAACGTAGGCAATCTCCGCCTGCTCGAGCTTTGGCACGGTCCCACGTGCGCGTTCAAGGATATGGCGCTCCAGGTCATGCCCCGACTTCTCTCAAGAGCTTTGACAAAGACGGGAGAGGACAGAACGGCATTCATACTCGTTGCAACCTCGGGCGACACCGGAAAAGCGGCGCTCGAAGGATACAGAGACGTCGACGGAATCAAGATCATGGTATTCTACCCCGTTGACGGAGTGAGCAAGGTTCAGAAGCTCCAAATGGCTACGCAGGAAGGTGACAACGTTACCGTATGCGCGATCAAGGGCAACTTTGACGATGCTCAGAACGGCGTTAAAAAGATTTTCGGAAACGCTGAAACGGCAGAACTTCTCAATAAGAACAAACACTTTTTCTCGTCTGCAAACTCGATCAACTGGGGCAGACTCGTCCCGCAGATCGTTTACTACGTTTCGGCTTATTGCGATATGGTAAACGCAGGCGATATTTCAGACGGCGATACGGTAAACGTATGCGTACCCACGGGTAATTTCGGAAATATCTTCGCCGCTTATATTGCAAAGATCATGGGACTTCCCGTAAACCGCTTTATTTGCGCGTCGAACTGCAACAACATTCTCACCGACTTTATTACTACCGGAACCTACGACAGAAACAGAGCGTTCCACACCACGATGTCTCCCTCTATGGATATTCTTATTTCCAGCAACCTCGAAAGACTCCTTTACGTTATTGCCGGTCAGGAAAAGACGGCTGAGTATATGAGATCGCTCAACACCAAAGGCGTTTATACCGTAGACGATGATATTAAAAACAAGATCAAAGAAAACTTTTCGGGCTACTACTGTGCCGAAGAAGATACCGCAAAGACGATCAAAGAGACTTTTGACGGCAACAAGTATCTTATAGACACGCATACAGCGGTTGCGGTCAAATGCGCAAAAGAGTATATGAAAGAAACGGGAGACGACCGCAAGATAATCGTCGCTTCCACCGCTTCCCCCTATAAATTTGCGTCCAACGTTTACACCTCACTCACAGGCGAAACAAAAGAAAACGAATTCGACGCACTCAAAGCGACCGAAGCTCTTTCGGGCAGCCCCATTCCCGCCCCCCTTGCAACGCTCGAAAACAAGACTGTACGCTTTACAAAAGTCATCGACCCCGACAATATGACCTCCGAGGTACTCGCAACCATCGGAATCAAATAAAAAAAGTTTTACTCGTAATAAAAAGAAAAGGAGAACCCAATGTCGCTTTTTGTCCTGTCCGACACCCATCTCTCGCTATATAACGACAAGCCGATGGATATATTCGGCAACAGATGGCAGGACTATGCCCAAAAGCTCGACAAAGGGTGGAGAGCCGTTGTAACCGACAGCGACACTGTCGTTATTGCCGGCGACGTTTCCTGGGGAATATCCCTCGAGGAAGCAAAAAAAGATCTGCAATATATCGACAGCCTGCCCGGAAAAAAGATAATATCAAAAGGTAACCACGATTACTGGTGGTCGACGGCGTCAAAGATAAACACCTTCTTTTCGGAAAATGGGATAAGCACGATAAAAACGCTCCACAACAACGCATTCACCGTGGACAACGTAACCGTTTGCGGAACGAGAGGCTGGTTCAGCGAAGGCAAGAACGCCCCCCGCGAAGCCGATTTCGACAAGATCGTCGCGCGCGAAGCGGGCAGACTTGAGCTTTCCATAAAAGAGGGGCTGAAGCTGTCGGAAGAAAATGAAATAATCGTTTTTCTTCACTTCCCTCCCGTTTACAACGACTACGTATGCCGTGAAATAATCGATGTGCTTTTGAAATACAACGTAAAAAGGGTCTATTACGGACACATCCACGGTGTATACAATATCCCGGCATCTATCGAGTATGAAGGCATCACTTTTACCATTACTTCGGCGGATTACGTTAATTTTGTTCCCCTTTTGGTGAACAAAAGCAAATAATTATTAACAAACGTAAAATACCCCGATTTTTCGGCAAATTATCCACATTTTCAAGAAATTTTTTGTATATTCTATTGACTTTTAAAGCATATAGATATAAAATAATACATTAGGAAATTAGTAAAATATTACATTCCGGAGGAATTACAAATGAGTTTGAAAAACGTAACAAAGAAAGAAAAGAACGTTGTGGAAATAGAATTTTCCATCGACAAGAAGGCTTTTGACGAAGAAGTCAGCCGTGTGTTCAAGAAGAACGCAGCAAAAATGAACGTTCCCGGCTTCAGAAAAGGAAAGGCTCCCCGTTCTATCATCGAAAAGATGTACGGCAAGGGCGTATTCTATGATGACGCTATCAATAATCTTCTTCCCGACGCTTACAACGAAGCAGCAAAGGAATCCAAGGAAGAAATCGTAAGCCAGCCCGAATTCGAAATCGTTTCTCTTGACGACAACGGCGTTGTTCTCAAGGCAAAGGTTTACGTAAAACCCGAAGTTAAGATCGACGGCTACAAGGGCATTGAAGTTGAAAAGACAGTTAAGAAAGTAACTGCAGAAGACGTTGACCACGAGATCGAACACGCTCGTCAGCGCAACAGCCGTATGGTTGACGTTACCGACAGAGCAGCTCAGAACGGCGACAACGTTATCATCGACTACGAAGGCTTTGCAGACGGCGTTGCATTTGAAGGCGGCAAGGGCGAAAAGCACGACCTCAAGCTCGGCTCAGGTCAGTTCATTCCCGGCTTTGAAGATCAGATCGTCGGCCACAACATCGGCGACGCTTTTGACGTAAACGTAACGTTCCCCACAGAATATCACGCTGAAAACCTCGCAGGTAAAGAAGCCGTATTCAAAGTAGTTCTCCACGAGATCAAGTTCAACGAGCTTCCCGAGCTCAACGATGAGTTCGCAAAAGACGTTTCCGAATTTGACACTCTTGATGAATATAAAGCTGACGTTAAGGCTAAAATCCAGAAGAGATACGAAAAAGAGGCAGACAGCCACGTTGAAGAACAGATCATCGACGCTCTCATCGAAAAGCTCGAAGCTGACATTCCCGAAGCTATGGTTGAAAACGAAGCTGAAAACCTTCTCCGCGATTACGACAACAACCTCCGTATGCAGGGTATGAACCTTTCTGATTTCGTTAAATACACGGGTATGTCTCTCGACACAATGCGTGAACAGTTTAAGCCCCGCGCTGAACGTCAGGTAAAGACAAGACTTGCTCTTGAAAAGATCGCTGAACTCGAAAAGGTTGAAGTTGAAGACAAAGAGATCGAAGACGAGTTCGTAAAGATCTCTGATATGTATCATATCGACGTTGAAGAAGTAAAGAAGAGCATCGAAAAGGAAAACCTCAAGAAAGATCTCGCTGTTCAGAAGGCAGTTGACCTCGTAAAGGACGCTGCAGTAGTTGTTAAGGCAAAGGCTAAGAAGGAAGCTGCTAAGACAGAGACAGCAGAAAAGAAGCCCGCTGCAAAGAAGACTGCGACAGCTAAGAAGACGACAACAGCTAAGAAGGCAGATGCAGCCGAAAAGGCTCCCGCTGCTAAAAAAACAACAACAGCTAAGAAAACCACAACCGCAAAGAAACCCGCTGCTAAAAAAGCAGAAGACAAGGCTGAATAATAATCCTTATTCTATATAAAGCAGCGAAAATACAGTAAAAGGAGATACACAAAATGGCATTGGTACCAACCGTTATAGAACAAACAAACCGTGGCGAAAGAGCGTATGACATTTATTCACGTTTGCTGAACGACAGAATCATCTTCCTCAGCGACGAGGTAAACGATACGACGGCATCTCTTGTAGTAGCTCAGCTGCTTTTCCTTGAAGCACAGGACCCCGATAAAGATATCGCACTGTATATTAATAGCCCCGGCGGCTCAATAACCGCCGGCATGGCTATCTACGATACGATGAACTATATTAAGTGCGACGTGTCCACGATCTGTGTCGGCATGGCGGCAAGCATGGGTGCATTCCTTCTTTCCGCGGGTGCTAAGGGCAAGAGATACGCTCTCCCCAACAGCGAAATTATGATCCACCAGCCTTTAGGCGGTATGCAGGGTCAGGCAACCGACATCAAGATCCACGCCGACAGGATCATAAAGATCCGCGAAAAGCTTAACTCCATTCTTTCGGACGTTACGGGTCAGCCCATCGAAAAAATCGAGCACGACACCGAAAGAGATAACTTTATGACAGCAGACGAAGCACAGGCTTACGGTCTCATCGACAAGGTTATCACTAAAAAGAACTAATCTCCGAGAGAGGATATACTAAATGTCAAACACCAAGGGCGATACAAACAACCTCATCCGTTGTTCGTTTTGCGGCAAGGATGAAAAAGACGTTGAGTTTTTGATTCCCTCCCCCATTCTTGACGGTGCATATATTTGTAACGACTGCATTGACACCTGCGCAAGAATAATCGACGACCACAAAATGTACACGGAAAAGGGAGATAGACTGTCTCTCAAAACACTGCCCAAGCCCCAACAGATCAAGAAAACGCTCGATGAGTACGTAATCGGACAGGAAGAGGCCAAAAAGGTTCTTTCCGTTTCGGTCTACAACCACTATAAAAGAATCCTGAGCAAGGAAAAGCTGAAGAACGACGACCCCGTCGATATTCAGAAAAGCAACGTTTTGCTCCTCGGCCCTACCGGTGTCGGAAAAACGTTTCTTGCACAGACCCTCGCAAAGACGTTAAAAGTACCGTTTGCAATAGCCGACGCTACGACCTTGACCGAAGCCGGCTACGTAGGCGAAGACGTCGAAAATATTCTTTTACGCTTGATACAGGCGGCGGATTATGACGTTGAGCTTGCCGAAAAGGGTATTATTTATATCGACGAGATCGACAAGATCTCCAGAAGAAGCGAAAACCGCTCTATTACCCGAGACGTTTCGGGCGAGGGCGTTCAGCAGGCGTTGCTGAAGATCCTCGAGGGTACGGTTTCAAACGTTCCTCCTCAAGGCGGCAGAAAGCATCCCAACCAGGAGTTTATTCAGATCAATACGGAAAATATTCTGTTCATCTGCGGCGGCGCATTCGACGGTCTTTCAGACATAATAGAAAAGCGTTCGGGCAGTCAGCTCATCGGTTTCGGAAGCGATATTATGACCAAAGCCGAAAAGAAACAGCATCATATCTATAAAGACGTTGTTTCGCATGATATCGTAAAATACGGTATTATTCCCGAGCTTGTCGGTCGTCTTCCCGTAATCGTAGGACTTGAAGAGCTCGACCAAGACGCCTTGGTACGTATTTTGAAAGAACCCAAAAACTCGCTTATCAAACAGTATGAAAAGCTGTTTGAAATGGATAAGGTGAACCTTAAATTCGACAAAACAGCACTTGACGAGATCGCTGCTTTGGCAATCGAACGCAACATCGGTGCAAGAGGTCTCCGCTCCATTATCGAAAGCTTTATGACTGACATTATGTACGAAGTTCCTTCTCGTAAGGATATAGATACTGTAACGGTTACGAGCGACACTGTTAAAAAGATAAGCGGCCCGAAGTATAAACTCAAATCGGCAGAGGGTGAACAGCTTAAACTCACAAAATAAGAATATCCCCCCTTTGATACACTCTATCTGGGGGGGGATAATTGTTTCAACTACCTATGTAATTTGAAGAAGGAATACTATTATGAACTTGCCTGCAAGAGAAAAGGTTTTGTTTATTGTCAACCCCACCTCGGGTAAAATGACACTAAAAAATGATTTTTTCAGAATTATAAGAGTATTTTCGGACGCGGGATACGAGCCCACAGTCCTTATGACAACAAAGCCGGGAGATGCCGTTAAGATCGCACGCAACTACGGTCCCAAATTCAACAAGGTCATTTCATGCGGCGGCGACGGAACCCTAAACGAAGTAGTAAGCGGACTTATGTGCATTTCCGAGGCAGAAAGGCCCTGCGTTGGATTTATTCCCGCAGGAACGACCAATGACCTTGCCGAAACGCTCAAAATGCCCAAAAACCCTATTGAAGCGGCCGTTGCTATAATTAAAGGTACTCCCGCTCCAAACGATGTCGGTATCTTTAATTCTACCAGATATTTTAATTACATCGCATCTTGCGGAGCGTTTACAAGCACATCGTATGCAACTCCCCAGAATATGAAGAACTCGCTCGGGCACATGGCATACGTGTTTGAAGGCATAAAATCGCTCGGCGAGATCAAACCTATGCACATAAAAGTCGAAAGTGAAGAAATGAACTTCGAAGACGATTTCGTATTTATGGCTGTTACAAACGCGCTTTCGGTTGCGGGTATCTATAAATTCGATCCAAAGCTGGTCAACCTAAACGATGGGCTGTTCGAGGTAACCCTGATCAAAATGCCAAAAAATACCGCCGAAGTCGTTGACGTTCTCTTCCAACTCGGCGACCTCACAAACACAAAAAACAGCTCGGTAGTTTTCTTCCGCACGAACAAAGTTACTTTTACATCCGACGATCCCATAAGCTGGACGGTGGACGGTGAATTCGGCGGCAAACTCAATAAGATCGCTATACAAAACAAGAAAAGCGCAATAAACATTATCAGAGCTCCCTCACAAATGCCCGAAATAAAAACCACCGAACCTGCCGAACAGGAAACAAACGAATAAAAAATCTATTCCCTCGTTATACGGGGGAATTATTTTTTTGATAAGCTCAGTATTATTTTTCAAAATAATACTACAAAAAATCTTCTACAGAAGGGGAGGAGGAATCGAAACCTCCTGC
>JAZNOI010000113.1:0-6848 GCA_045580755.1 Eubacteriales bacterium
GTAGTTTTTTCGAAAGCTTTTAATTTACCTTTATTACTAACGCCAAAGTAATATCCTACTGTCGATACAACGATAGCGGGCAGGGGAGTGAGCAAAAACACGAACGAGGGGGCAGTCAAAGGATTCTGCCAAAAGAACTGAACAAAACCAATATACATCCCCTGAATAAATCTTGTGATCAAATTCAAAGATCCGTAGATCTGGCAGGGCATCGAATAAACTTGCTCAAAATCACAAAAGAAGAAAACTACAAACATCGAAAGACCGAGCAAGATGTTTACCGAGTTTGCGATAAGCGAGCCATAAAGGCCTTTCAACGGAGTTAGTTCCATTCTGCCGCCGTCGATCTTGATTTTGTCCCGTGCGCCCTTTTCCCAGGTATGGACGTATATCAAATAGAGATAAAGCCCGGTCGCCAGAAGGCTGGCTACGATCCACATAGGGTCGGGAACACGTTTATCTGCCCCCGGAAGTGCGCGAGTGACGAGAACTATCATTACACCAAACATTGTCATTCCAAGCTGAGTAACGACTAATTTTATGATAATATCGCTGATATCGCTAAAAAACTTTTTCATAAAAACACCTCACCAATGAGTTGATACAGTTTATTTTACAGCATAATTATTAATAATACAAGTACAATAATGAAAAAACAAATGAAAACTTGAATAATACAATTAACTGTGCTATAATAGTATAGAAAAGGGCGGTGAAAAAATGAGAGAATATCCCGAAATACTGAAAAGTTTTAAGTCGTACAAACTCACGATACAAAACAGATCACTGAAAACGGTAGATGAATACCTGCTCGATATTGAGTTGTTTTTCAGATACATAATTGCGTCCCGCCATGACATTCCCTTAGACGGAGAAGAGTTTGAAAATATATCCGCAAAGGATATTGATATAGAATTCGTAAAAACGATCTCGACAGATGAGATATACGAGTTTTTCAACTATACCGTTGAATACCGCAATAACAAAGCTCGCTCACGAGCACGAAAGCTTTCCGCCATCAAGTCATTTTTTAAATATTTATCAAACAGAAAATATATCGATGAAAATCCGGCAGTCAATATTGAATCCCCCTCGATAGGAAATAAAACTCTCCCAAAATATCTTACTCTCGACGAAAGTATAAGCCTGCTTGAAGCAGTAAAAAATGATCCGGAATCAAAATCGCGCGACAGAGATTACGCAATTATTACTTTGTTTTTAAACTGCGGTATGCGACTTTCCGAACTCGTAGGTATTTCTCTTAACGATATCGACAGAGACCTGCGCTCGCTTAGGGTTATCGGAAAGGGAAGCAAAGAAAGAGTCGTATACCTGAACGATGCCTGTAAAGATGCGTTGATTGCCTATCTCAATGTCAGAGCAACCGACAATCAAATACAGATCAAAGACAAGAACGCACTGTTTTTGAGTTCAAGACACCAGAGAATAAGCAACAAAACGGTTCAGCATATAGTATACAAATACTTGAAGATCGCAGGACTCGAATATAAGAGGTTTTCCACCCATAAACTGAGACACACCGCCGCAACTCTTATGTACCAAACGGGGAAAGTCGATGTCCGTGTGTTAAAAGATATTCTCGGGCACGAGCAGCTTAACACAACACAAATATACACGCACGTCAGCGACGAAAATATGGAAAAAGCAATCAGCAACAATCCCCTTAATTCAATAAAAAAATGAGGATATACGGAAAACGTATATCCTTTTATCGTTATATATAAGAGAGAGCGTATGCTTATCGCACACACTCTCTTATTTTTATTCTATCAGTTAGTGTAGTTATCGAAATAACCCTGAACAAGAACAACGGGAGTACCTTTATCACCCGAACCACTTGTTAAGTCACAAAGAGAACCGATAAGGTCGGTGAGCTGACGGGGCGTCGTACCCTGAGAAGCCATATTTCCTACAAGGTTGTCCTGCTTGGACTTAATGCTATCGGAAATAGCCTTTTTAAGAGCCTCACCCGAAAGATCTTTAAAATCATTGTCTGCAAGATATTTAAGCTTAAGCTCATTGGGAGTACCGATAAGACCGTCGGTGTATGCAGGAGAAACAACGGGGTCTGCAAGCTCCCAGATCTTACCCTGAGGATCTTTAAAAGCTCCGTCGCCGTAAACCATTACTTCGATATGTTTGCCGGTTCTTTCAAAAAGCTGTCTTTGTATATCAAGCACAAGCCCCTTACATTCGCGAGGGAAAAGCTTGATCGTATCTTCGGTAGATTTATTCGAACCGAGAAGACCGTACTTCTCATTGCATCCGCTGCCGTTTACGGGAGCATTAAGAATATCGTCAAGACTGCAAACGACCTCAGCACCCGCTTCTTTAAGAATGCGCTTTGTACGAGCTCTGGTGTGTATATCGCAGTTAATAACGTATTTTGTATAGTCAAGTATAGCTTTGGGCTGGTTTGCAAATACGATCTCAACTTCAGCGCCGCACGAACGAATAAGATCACTGTAGTACTGAACGTAGTCAACGCCGGTAAATTCGTGCTTGTTCTCGCCGAAAAGTTCTCGATATTTTTCGAGAGACAGAACGTCGGAATAGGGATTAACACCCGATTCATCTATTTTATCAATGCTGACAAGTTGATTTCCAACTTCGTCAGAAGGATAGCTGAGCATAAGCACAACTTTCTTTACACCCATTGCAATTCCGCGGAGACAAATAGCAAATCTGTTTCTGGAAAGAATGGGGAATATTACTCCAACAGTATCGGAGCCAATCTTGGCTTTTACGTCATCTGCAATATTCTGAACAGACGCGTAGTTACCCTGAGCTCTTGCAACAATGGATTCAGTTATCGACACAACATCTCTGTCGTTAAGAGCAAATCCTTCGTATTCAGCAGCCTCTACAACGCTATCGGTTACGATGGCAGCCAGATCATCGCCCTCTCTTATAATGGGACAACGAATACCTCTTGATACCGTGCCGACTCTGCGTTCCTTATTAGCCATAAACATCTTCCTTTCTTGGATAGGGCTCTTGCGGAATAATTCCGCAGAAGAAAAAGATATGAAAATAATTACCTTTCTCAAAACCACTCTTTATTATAAATCTTTTTATCCAATATTTCAAGTACTTTTTCGATGTTTTTTTATTTTTTTATCATATTTATCACAAAAAAAGAGCAGAGCGACTGTCGCTCTGCCTTTATATTAATTGCAAAGACATTAAGGTCTGAGACCAAGCCCGCCCTCAAGCGTGAGTGTTTCGCCCGTCATATACTTAAAGTCGGGATTTGCGAGCTGTACGCACACTCTGCCGATCTCAAGTTCAGAATCACCGAAATGACCTGCGGGAGGAGTATGAACGTTCTTTTCGAATGCGTCCGGATATGCGTTTTTAAACTGTTCGAGCTGTGCAGTCCAAGCGAGAGGACATACTATGTTTACGTTGATTCCGTCTCTTGCCCATTCGTTTGCGGCAACTCTCGTGAGACCTCTGATACCTTCTTTTGCAGCGGCGTAGGAGCACTGTCCGAAGTTACCGAACAAGCCGGCACCCGAAGCAAAGTTAATAACAGAGCCCTTTGTTTCTTTGAGGTAAGGATAACAAGCTTTCATGTAATAGAAAGTTGCGTAAAGCCCCGAGAACATAGCAAGGTTAAACTGTTCGGTCGTGTGAGTTGCAAGCGGAACTCCCGAAGCGGACGCCTGCGCGTTGTTGATGAGAACGTCGATTCTGCCAAAAGTATCGATCGCCTGTTTGATAACACCGTTTACAACTGCCTCGTTATCAGCGCCTTCGTTGACATCTGCGGCAACCGTAAGAACTTTGATACCGTAAAGACGCTCAAGCTCTTCTTTTGCATCCTCAAGTTTTTTTGTGTTTCTTCCCGTAATAACGAGATTTGCTCCTTCTTTTGCATAAGCGGTTGCAATACCGTAGCCGATAGAACCACAACGGCCGTCACTCAATACTGCACGCCCTGCACCTGTAATAATAGCGGTTTTTCCGGTTAAAAATCCCATTTTGAACCTCCAAAAAATGTTTTTAATAATAATCTTATGTAAATATTTTACAACATATTATTTTTCTTGTCAATACAAAAAACAATAACAAAAGGCGTCATAAGCGACACCTTTTGAGTAAACTTATATCTCTTTTTTGATAGCCTCAAGCAATTCACTGTATTCTTCAAAAGCGGGAAGATCCGGGTTATCCTTTTTGATCTGCTCCGTGCTCTTGAAAAGATATCCTGCTTTACTTGCACGGATCATGCCGAGGTCGTTGTGGCTGTCTCCTGCGGCGATAGTCTCAAAACCAACAGACTGCAAAGCTTTTACGGTAGAATACTTGGACTTTTCGACCCTCATTTTATATCCTGTGATCTCGCCGTCGGGTGCAACGATAAGTTCGTTGCAGAAAAGGGTGGGATAACCGAGTTTTTTCATAAGGGGCATTCCGAACTGAGTGAATGTATCACTGAGAATGATCACCTGTGTCAGGGAACGCAGTTCGTCAAGAAATTCCTTTGCTCCGGGCATAGGATCGATCTTTGCAATTGTTTCCTGGATCTCTTTAAGACCGAGATTATGCTTTTTAAGTATATCAAGTCTGTACTTCATAAGCTTATCGTAATCAGGCTCGTCTCGAGTTGTTTTTTTGAGTTCGGGAATCCCCGTCGCTTCAGCAAATGCAATCCAAATCTCAGGAACAAGTACACCTTCCATATCCAAACATACAATATTCATCTTTAAATCTCCTGTTTCTACAAAATATGTCCTATATATAATAACTCAAAACATAAAATAATGCAATAGTTTAGCTCACTTTTTACTATTTAGATCATCAAAAGCGAATCTGACAGCCGTTGCCAACTGATCCGCGCATGAAGTAGATTTGAACCCACAGGTATTACCCTTGAGTTTCGACTCTATTTCTTCAACCGTCATACCGTCAACGAGCTTAGAAATAGCCTTAAGATTTCCGTTGCACCCTCCATTAAAACAAACATTGGATACGACGTTATTTTCAATATCAAAAGTAATATCTCTCGAACAAACGCCCGAGGTCTTATAACTGTATTTCATAAAAACACCTCCGTTTTTTAATTATAACACCAAGCAAACGATAATGCAATATAGACATGACCTTTTTTGTATGGTATAATAATCACATAAAAACAAAAAAGGATTTTTCATATCTTAATTGTATAAGAAATGAAAAGCAAATTCCACGGGAGGAATTCAGATGGATAACGGTGCTTGTAGCTACCGCCGTTTTCTTGATGGTGACGAAAGTGCTTTTGACGAGATAATGTCAGAACTGTTCGACAAACTCGTATTTTTTATCAACAGATACGTTAAAGACGTGTATGCTGCAGAAGATATTGCCATAGACGTTTTTTCGGATCTTTTGGTAAACAGAAACAGGTACAACTTCAAAGTATCGCTGAAAACCTATCTCTTTATGATGGGGAAGAGCCGCGCCCTTAACCACATAAAACGCAAAAAGATCATAAATTTCGTTCCGCTAAACGAAGCAGAAGCAAAAGCGGACGAAACTACGATCGAAAAAACGGTTTTGGAAAGCGAAAAGAAATTGATCATCAACGCCTCGTTGCAAAAGTTGCCGACAGATATGCAGACGGTAATTCATTTGATCTACTTTGAAGAACTGTCATACGAAGAAGCCGCAAGAGTTATGAAAAAGACAAAAAAGCAGGTAGACAATCTGCTTTATCGTGCAAAAAAAGAGCTTCGTCACATACTCAACGAAGGTGGTGAATACATATTATGAGAACTTTTGAAGAAAGAAAAAGAGAAATATACAATAGAAGCAGAAAGAGAATCGAAAAGCGTAACAACATCAAAAAAGCTATACTCACAATAGTTCCTTGCTTTTTGCTCGTATCTGTGATCTCGTTTTCGTTTCTTTTCTCTCCGAATACGATGAATAAAGCGCCGTCGAACAGCTTAAACGATTTCGGTTCTGATAAAGCCGCTATTTGCAACATCAGTGTAAAAGAAATAAACAGCGGCGCGATGTATACTATCACCGAACAAAAAACACTCGAAAGTTTTTCTGATTTTTACTCATCGCTTTCTGATCAATACGTAGGCACACAACTACCGCCTAACGATTTTTCGCCCATACTGTCCGACACAAAAACCGACGAAGATGTCGTCGAAGACAGAACAGAATATACAAAGGTACTCGAATCTGCTGATGACAAAACTACACCTGATGATTATATTCCGTCGGAAACACTTCAGATACCCATAGATACAAACGGTTCAATCGAGCAGGAAGAGCCGATAAATAAGGTTTATTCTATAACAGTTGAATACTCGAACGGCAGAAAGACCGAATTGACTTTATCCGGCAATTCTCTCATAGATTTTTCTTCCGACGACAGACCTCATATCCTTTTGACGCCTTCGCAAATAACTGAATTAACCGAACTTATAACACAAAAATAGAATAAGAATTCATCCTCTTTGGAATAATTATTTTAAAAAGGGGTGAATTATTATGAACAACATCAACAAAAAGAAAAAGACGGATAAAAAGAGCCTGACCGATGAAGTAATCGATTCTTACAGAGATCCCGAAAGCGCGAAATACGACCCAAACGGGAGCTGGACGGGCATACCTGCAGACATATACGAAAAACCCATTCAGGATGCCGACGACTTGCAATAACAAAAAGATGTATGGATTAGCGTGATACTCCAAGCGGAGTATCACGCAACTCTATTCGCCTGACGGCGAGTTATATTGCTTCGCAGTGATATTATGCTACGCATAGTGATATTGTCCTGCGGACAGTTTATGGCGAATAGAATATCACGAAACCGATAGGTTTC
>JAZNOI010000114.1:0-8209 GCA_045580755.1 Eubacteriales bacterium
AACTCCTTGGCCCACAGAACGACATGGCTACGATCCGACTTGCTTGAAGCACTTCCCAATGCAACCTTCAAGGTACAACTGCCCAACGGGCACACCGTAAACGCTCACATATCCGGAAAGCTCAGAATGAACTACATCTGGATAGTACCGGGCGATAAGGTAACAGTAGAAGTTTCGGTATACGACCTTACAAAGGGCCGTATAACCTGGAGAACAAAATAAAATACGCGTAAAGAAAGGACCGGTGTAAAAGAATATGAAGGTCAAACCCAGCGTAAAGAAAATATGTGAAAAGTGCAAGATCATTAAGAGAAAAGGCAAAATAATGGTCATTTGCGAAAACCCTAAGCATAAACAGAAACAAGGCTAAAGAGGTGAAAAAGTAATGGCACGTATAGCAGGTGTTGATATTCCCAATGCAAAACGCATTGAAATCGCTCTTACCTATATATACGGCATTGGCCGTAAAAGCGCAAACGACATTCTCGCAAGTACAGGTATTGATCCCGACAAGAGAGCAAAAGACCTTACAGAGGATGAAGTTGCAAAGCTCAGAGATGAGATCGAAAACAATTATAAGGTAGAAGGTGACCTCCACCGTGAAGTTGCTCTTGATATCAAGAGATTGGTAGAAATTAACTGCTATCGCGGTATCAGACACAGAAAAGGTCTCCCTGTCAGAGGTCAGCGTACAAAGACAAACGCGAGAACAAGAAAAGGCCCTGCAAAAACTATCGCAAATAAGAAGAAGTAAAGGAGTGTAATACTTCAGATGGCAAAAGCAGCATCAACTAAAAAGGTTGTAAGAAAACGCCGCGAGCGTAAGAATATTGAAAAGGGTGCGGCACATATCCGCGCTACGTTCAATAACACAATCGTAACAATTTCCGATGTTAACGGCAACGCAGTATCTTGGGCATCTGCCGGCGAGCTTGGTTTCAAAGGCTCTAAGAAGTCTACACCTTTCGCAGCACAGATGGCAGCAGAAACTGCAGCAAAAGCAGCTATGGAACACGGTATGAAGACCGTAGAAGTATACGTAAAAGGCCCCGGAAGCGGCAGAGAATCTGCAATACGTGCACTTCAGGCAGTAGGTCTTGATATTACTCTTATCAAGGACGTAACACCCATTCCTCACAATGGATGCAGACCGCCTAAGAGAAGACGTGTTTAATACGGAAATAGGAGGAAAAAATTAATGGCTAGATATACAGGACCTGCGTGCAGACTTTGCCGCAGAGAAGGCACAAAGCTCTTTTTGAAGGGCGAACGTTGTATGTCAGATAAGTGCTCGGTTGCTCGCAGACCCGCAGCTCCCGGACAGCACGGTGCAAATACAAAGAAGCTCAAAGAATACGGTATGCAGCTTCGTGAAAAGCAGAAGGCAAGAAGATACTACGGTGTGCTTGAGAACCAGTTCAAGCACTACTACGAAATTGCTGCAAAGCAGGAAGGTATCACCGGTGAAAATCTTCTTTCGTTGCTCGAACGCCGTTTTGACAATGTAGTGTACAGAATGGGATTGGCAGAAAGCCGCAAGGAAGCACGTCAGCTCGTTACACACGGACATTTCTCCATTAACGGTAAGAAAGCAAACGTTCCTTCAATTATCGTTAAACAGGGTGATGTAATTGCTCTCAGAGAGGGTGCACGTGCATCAGAAAAGTTTAAGGGCTTGATGGAAGTTATGGAAAGCAACAATGCTCCTAAATGGCTTGAAGTTGATAACAGTGCTGTATCAGCAAAGGTTATCGCTCTGCCTAAGAGAGATGACATTGACTTCCCGTTCGAAGAACAGCTCATCGTAGAGTTGTACTCAAAGTAAAACAGCACCTCCGCCCATATAGCCGGAATAGGATTTACCGGTGAAAAAAACAATTTAACAGGAGGAAACTTTTATGATCGAAATAGAAAAGCCCAATATATCCACAATAAATTTAAGCGAAGACGGCTCAAAAGGCAAATTTATTATTGAGCCTCTTGAGAGAGGATATGGAACAACACTCGGCAACTCACTTCGCAGAGTCTTGCTCAGCTCCCTTCCCGGTGTAGCTGTTGTGAGCGTAAAGATTGACGGTGTGCTCCACGAGATCTCGACTATCCCCGGTGTTACCGAAGACGTTACGAATATTATTCTTAACATCAAGGGAATCACCGCAAAGCTTAACTCCCAGGGCCCCAAGACCGTTGTTATTGACGTAACAGGTCCCATGGACGTAACTGCAGGAGACATTAAGCAGGATGCAGATATCGAAGTTCTCAATCCTGACCATCATATTGCAACAGTCAGCGAAAACACTCGTTTGTATATGGAACTTACGTTTGATCACGGCCGCGGTTATGTTTCTCAGGAAAAGAACAAGCAGAACAACCAGTCCGTTATCGGTGTTATTTACACAGATTCCATTTACACACCTGTTTACAACGTTAGCTACACGGTTGAAAATACACGTGTCGGCAACATAACTGACTATGATAAGCTTACCCTCGAGGTATTGACCGACGGCACTATCAGTGCTAAGGAGGCAATTTCCCTCGGTGCCAAGATACTCAACGAGCATCTCAATCTGTTCGTAGACTTGTCCGACGAGCCTATGAGAACAGATATATTGGTTGAGCGCGAAGAAACTATTAGAGAAAAAGTTCTTGAGATGACCATTGAGGAGCTTGAACTGTCCGTCAGAAGCTTCAACTGTTTGAAGCGTGCAAGCATAGATACGGTTCAGGATCTTACCAACCGTACGGAAGAGGACATGATCAAGGTCAGAAACCTCGGCAAGAAGTCGCTTGAAGAAGTTATCCAAAAATTGCATTCACTCGGACTTGACCTCAAGAAAGAGGAAGACTGAGCAAAGAAGTAATATTCGCTCATTTAATTGATATGTAAGAAGGAGGTCCCTTACAATGCCAGGAACCAGAAAACTCGGCAGACCTACTGCTCACAGACAGGCGATGTTAAGAGGAATGGTGACCTATCTCCTCGAGAATGGCTCCATCGAAACAACTCTTACCAGAGCTAAAGAAGTACGTAGCTTGACCGAAAAAATGATTACTCTCGGCAAGAAGAATACTCTTGCTGCAAAGAGAGCTGCTATGTCTTTCATTACAAAAGAAGACGTAGTAAAGAAGCTCTTCGATAAAATTGCACCCGAATACGCTGACAGAAACGGCGGATATACCCGTATGTTCAAATTGGGTCCCCGTCGCGGTGACGGCGCAGAAATGGCTCTTATTAAGCTCGTAGCAGACGAAAAGCCCGCTAAGGAAGAAGCTAAAGAGACAAAGAAGGCTGCAAAGAAAACAGAAACTAAGGCTGAAGAAGCAAAGGTTGAAGAGGTAAAGGCTGAAGAAGCTACCGAAGAGACCAAGGCAGAATAATTTTAGATTTAGTTGCGGAAGAGGACTCATGCTTTAGTATGGGTCCTCGTTTTTTTAGATGTTTTTATTGGTGTAATAACAGGGAGAACAAATTATGTCTGAAAATCAAACAGGAAAAAAAGGCGGAATATCCGTTGAGACGGAGCATATATTCCCGATTATAAAGAAGTGGCTATATTCTGAGAAGGAAATATTTCTCCGCGAGATAGTCAGTAACGCGAGTGATGCCGTAACAAAGCTTAGGCGTCTTATTTCGCTCGGCAAAGTAAAAGATATAGAAGACGATTTCAGAATTACAGTTAAGTTAGATAAAGAAGAAAAAACGTTGACAGTATGTGACAACGGAATTGGTATGACTCTTGACGAGGTGCAGAATTATATTTGTCAGATCGCCCTTTCCGGAGCACTTGATTTTATAAAAGAATACGAGGGCGATTCTTCCGCAAAAAACGGAATAATCGGTCATTTCGGACTTGGTTTTTACTCGTCGTTTATGGTGAGCGACACCGTAGACGTGATAACAAGATCATATACCGGAGCTAACGCCGTTAAATGGGTGTGCAATGAGGCGGGAGAATACGAGATATTCGAGAACATCGAAAAAGAGGGCCGCGGAACTGACGTTGTTATGCACATCAGTGAAGGTGAATCCGAGTTCTTGTCCGCAAACAAGATCAGAGAAATATTGAATAAATATTGCTCGTTTATGCCCGTGGAGATCTATTTCGAAGACGGATGCGAAGAACATAAATGCGAGCACGAGCATAATGGCGAAGAGTGCGACTGCAAGCACGAAAATCAGCCTATAAACGATACGAATCCTTTGTGGCAAAAGCTTCCGTCCGAATGTGAAGAAAAGGATTACGACGAGTTTTACAAGAAAGTATTTCTTGACTATAAAGAACCCCTTTTCCACATTCACATCAACGCAGATTATCCCTTGAATTTTAAGGGCATTCTGTATTTTCCTAAATTAAATCACGAGTATGACAGCCTTGAAGGACAGGTAAAGTTATATTATAACCAGGTTTTCGTTGCCGATAATATTAAAGAGGTAATACCCGAATTTATGCTTATGCTCAGGGGCGTTCTTGACTGTCCGGAGCTTCCTTTGAACGTGTCGAGAAGCTATTTGCAGAACAGCGCGTACGTTTCAAAGATGTCGGCGCATATCGTAAAAAAGGTTGCCGATAAGCTCAACGGAATGTTCACGACCGAGAGAGAAAAGTACGAAAACCTCTGGGACGATATAAAGATGTTTATAGAATACGGTTGCATGAGAGACCGCAAGTTCTATGACAGAGTTAAGACTTCGTTGCTTTTTGCACTTACTGACGGACGACACGTAACCGTTGACGAATATCTGGAAAAAGCAAAAGAAAAGAATGAGAATACGGTTTATTATGCGACGGACGTAACTGTTCAGGCACAGTATATTTCTTTGTTTAAGGCGCGCGGTATCGAGATCGCGTTGCTTGACAAGGTGATCGATACGTCGTTTATGAGTATGCTCGAACAGGACAGAAATATTAAATTTGTTCGTGTTGATGCCGATATTGAAGCGCTTAAAGGGGAAGGCGAGAAGTTCGAAAATGAAGAACTGGAAGAGCTTTTCAAAAAGGTCAGCAAGAACGAAAAGCTTAACGTTAAGTTCGAGTCGTTGGCTGATGCACAGACTCCCGCGCTTTTGAATATATCCGAGGATGCACGCAGAATGGACGATATGATGAAGTTCTACGCGGCAAACAGCGGTATGGCTCAGATGAACGTTCCCGTTGAATCTACACTGTTTTTGAATACGGAAAACGAGCTTATAAAAAGGCTGTGCGATGATGTTAAGAAAGAAAAGAGCGAGATCATTGCCCGCCAGATATATATGCTTGCTTTGCTTGCGCAAAGACAGTTTAATGCAGACGAGCTACAAGAGTTTTTGAAGGATAGCTTTACGCTTCTTTCAGATAATTTAAACTGAAAAAGTACCTGAAAAGGACAGAAAAGTATATGGCTTCTGTTGAAGAAAAGAATCTTATAATAGACGATAATCTGAAAAAGACCGACAGCGAATTATACAGAGCTTTGGAAAAACGGGCGGCTCATATATCGGAAAAGGCCAAGCTTGTTATAAACAGCGGAAATGACGAGACCCATGCTGTATACGAAAAGTTTTTTGGAGAGACTGTTTTAAATAAAACTATTTTGAAAGAAAACGAGAAGTATATATCATCAGTCAAAAAGTCAATTGCGATGTATGATAAGCTGAACTGTGTGAACAGCCTTTATCCAAGCAGTGAAAGGGAGGAAAAGTCTGCAAATACAGGCTTTGAGTCCGATACGGTCGTATATTTGAAGAATCCGCTTGCCGATATTGCATACAGTAATTTTTCGAAGCTGCTGAAAGATGCGAGAGCCTTATATGAGGAATCTTTTTCGTCGGTGTGTGAGGAGGTATATTACGGCAGAGTGCCGTACTGCATACTTCCGCTTGAAAATTCAGATGACGGCAGACTGTCGGGGTTTGGCAATATGATCAGAAAGTATGAACTGAAGATCGTGTTGACCTGCAGTGTCGAAAGCGCAAACGGAAAGATAACTAAGTTCGCCCTTTTGAAAAGGGAGATTGACGATATTGATTGCCCTGCAAAGATCAGTGACGGTAAATACGTCGAAATAGGTTTTAATTTCGGAGAAAACGAAAGACTTTATGAAGTTCTTGCGGCGGCAAGGTTTTTTGGCTATAAGTTGAATAAAGTTGACTCAATGCCCATATACTATTCGGAAAAAGAATATTATTTTGATGCGGTGTTCAGCGGCAACGGCGATATAAAGAGATTTATGTTCTGGCTTGAGCTTGAGGTACCGAGATACGAAATAATAGGAATATACACACATATAAAGGCAACAGCCGGTAAAAACGGAGGATGATTATGGCTGATTATATGACAGAATACAAAAGATGGAAAGAAAACGGCTCTTTGGATCCCGATATAAAAGAAGCTCTCGATGCTATTGACGGAAATGAAGACGAAATAAAAATGTGGTTTGGCTCGGATATATCGTTTGGCACAGCGGGCCTTCGCGGTATAATGACGGCCGGAACAAACGCTATGAACGTTTATACCGTTGGAAGAGCAACACAGGGAATTGCCGATCTGATAAACAATATTGATGCAAGCGATAAGGGTGTTGTGATCGCATACGACTGTCGAAACAATTCCGAAAGATTTGCAAAAGTATCTGCAGAGGTTTTGGCGGCAAACGGAGTAAAGACGTATATTTTTGAATCGCTTAGACCCACTCCTGTACTCTCTTTTGCTCTCAGAGAGCTTGGATGTGTTGCGGGAATAAATATCACAGCGTCTCATAATCCCGCAAAATACAACGGTTATAAGGCATATTGGGAGGACGGGGCACAGCTCGCTTCCGAGGAGGCAAAAACCGTTGCCGAATATATGGCTAAGACCGATATTTTTGACGATGTAAAAAGGGTTGATTTTGACTCTGCCGTTAAAGAGGGAAAGATAAAAATAATCGGAAGAGAAATCGACGAAATATACTTGAAAAATGTTCGCAAGCAGGCGATCGATCCCGCGTTGTTCGACAAAGTATCCGACAGCTTAAGAATCGTATACACACCACTTCACGGAACGGGAAGAGTACTTGTGCCCGAAGTGTTGAAGCAGTGCGGATTGAAGAATCTCTACACCGTGGACAGTCAAATGGCTCCGAACGGCGATTTCCCCGGAACTCCTAACCCCAATCCCGAGTTTCCCGAGGTTTTTGAAGAGGGTATCAAGCTTGCAGAAAGCGTGAAAAGCGATCTTATTATTGCGACAGACCCCGATGCTGACAGAGTGGGTATTATGGCGCGTACGTCGAACGGCGATTTTAGGACGTTAACGGGTAACCAAGTGGGTTCGCTTCTTCTTGACTATATTATTACGGCATATAAGGCAAAGGGAGTAACTCTCGACCGTCCATATGCGGTAAAGACGATCGTAACGACCGAACTTGCAACGAAGATCTGTAAAGAAAACGGTATCACGCTTCATAATGTTTTGACCGGATTTAAGTTTATCGGAGAGGTTATCAAAAACTATGAAGAAAAGGGATACGGAGATTTTCTGCTTGGCTTTGAAGAAAGCTACGGATATTTGAAAGGAACGTATGCAAGGGATAAAGACGCAGTCGTAGCGTCTATGCTTATATGCGAGATGGCAGCGTATTATATGCAGAAGAATATGACATTGTACGATGCTTTGTTGAGTCTTTACGACAAATACGGATATTATTTTGAAGGCGTACAGAGCATATATATGGAAGGACTTGACGGAAAGGCAAAGATGGATGCCTTTATGGAAAACCTCAGAAACCATCCGCTTGAAGAGTTAGGCGGATCAAAGGTAGTGTCGGTACGAGATTACAGATCGGGACTGATCACCTGTGTTGAAACGGGAAAGAGTGAGCCTACGGGACTGCCTTCGTCGAATGTTTTGTATTATGAAAATGCGAACGGAGACGTTGTTGTCGTCAGACCTTCGGGAACAGAGCCGAAGCTGAAGCTCTATTATCTTGTGAACGGTCAAACGGCAGAAAAAGCGAACGAAGCTTTGGAAGCTTGTAAAAATACAATGAAGAAGTATCTGTAAAAAAACTTGGCGTATCTGCGAAAAAGCAGTACGCCAAGTTTTTTATTTTATCTTTTTTATTACTTTCTTGCCTTGCCAAGAAAGTAAAACAAAGAAGGCGCCAAGGGGCAGGAGGTTTCGATTCCTCCTCCCCTTGACCCCCACCACCAAACGACCAAAGATTTTCCATCTTTGGAATCTTCCTT
>JAZNOI010000115.1:0-9243 GCA_045580755.1 Eubacteriales bacterium
TGATGAAATATGTGAAATATTTTTAATCTTTTTTATTATTTTCCAAGTGCTTTCGTAAAACGTCGAATCTGGGATCGGGATCTGATGTGTCACAGCTGCATGTTGATTGGTTAAGATCCGTGCCGCATTTCGGACAAAGACCTTTACAATCCTCTTTACACAAATGTTTCAGCGGAATCTCGAGAATGATCTGCTCGATCAATGCTTCGTCTGCGTCTACATAACCGTCTTTAGACATTATATAATCGTCGTTTTCTTCGTTCTGAAGCTCGGTGTTTTCAGTAACGACCGTTTTCTCAAAACGAATTTCTTTGTTTACGGTAACGGGTGTCAAACAACGCGCGCACGAAGTAGAATAAGTAACTTTCGTATCTAAAGTGAGGGTTATGTACCCTGCCATATCTTTTACGAGCCCCTTTACCGAGAACCTATCGGGAAACTCAATATCTCCAAGGTCATCTTCGATTTGCAAAAGGTAGTCAACGGATATTTCGCTCTTTTCGCCTTTGAGAATAGGGTTTATATCGATAACCATAAACATATCCTCCCGCAAAACATAACAACCATTATTATATACAAAAATAAATTATTTGTCAATACAAAATAAACAAATAATTGTAAAATAATAAATAATATTTGCTGTCCGAGTAATTATTTGACCTATGTTTTTCTATATATTTATTGTATGAATTTATTGTACACCATTGCTCGGAGGAAATCAATAAAAAATGAAAAAATTCTTGTTTAACGGCATTGTGATGACTCTGACATCGCTCCTTCTCAGATGGGTTGGAGTCGTTTATAACGGATACATATCAACGGTCTTGGGAAGCGAAGGACTTGGCATTTACAGCCTTGTCGAGACTGTATTCGGTTTTGCAATCACCTTTGCATGCTCGGGAATAGGGCTCGGAGCAACCAGGCTTGTTTCAGAAGCACTTGCCGAAAAAAATGAAAAGGATATAAAAAAATCGGTCGTATCGTGTGTTTGTTATGCGTTGTTTTTTTCTGTGAGTGCTCTTCTGGTTTTGTTCTTTTTTGCAGAGTTTATAGGAGAAAGCTTGCTTGGTGACAGGCGGACCGTTGAGTCAATAAAAATACTGTCGTTTTCGTTGCCTTTTATTGCACTTTCATCGGTTTTCAGCGGTTACTTCTCTGCTGTAAAAAAAGCATACAAAGGTGCAACGTCGGCAATACTGGAAAGAATTGTACAAATAGGCTTGACTGTTTCTCTGATTACCTTGTTTTTTGGAGAGAATATTGAATCTGCTTGCATATCGCTGTCGCTGGGAACTCTTATCTCCGAGGCTATATCTTTGGGATATAACTTTGTGCTTTATCTATTTGATAAGAATCCAAGTTGTGTGAACAAAGATGGTGAGAATAATCATTTCAAAAAACTGATTTCCATATCGATCCCTCTTGCCTTCAGTGCGTATGCTCGGTCGGGTCTCGTCACGATCGAGCATCTCTTGATTCCGCGAGGTTTAATTGAGCACGGATTCTCGTATGCCGAATCAATGTCAACGTACGGTATTATTCAAGGAATGGTTTTTCCGATCCTAATGTTTCCCTCTTGTATTATTTACTCTTTCTCGGGATTGCTGGTGCCTGAGCTCGCCGGGTTCAATAAGCTTAACAATAAAGAGAAGATCAACAGAACGGTGTATGCTGCGCTAAAATATACACTGTTGTTTTCGATTGCTGTTGCAGGGATATTGACTTGTTATTCATACGAATTAAGCGTTTTGATATATAAGACCGACGCTCCGTATGAATATATCAGAATATTTGCGCCGCTTGTCGTTGTTATGTACGTTGATGCGGCTATCGACGGTGTTTTGAAAGGGTTAAACGAGCAGATCCATTCTATGAAAATAAATATTGCCGACGCGGCTTTGAGCGTATTGTTGGTGTTTATTCTTGTACCCATATACGGAATCAAGGGGTACGTTTATACAATTTTTGCATGTGAAATATTTAATTGTTCTATGTCTCTTGTCAGGTTGATAAAAATATGCTCTGTAAACCTTTCTTTGAACTCATTGTTGGTTAAACCTATTTTTGCAATGATTGCCGCTTCGTACACGTCTTTGTTTTTATTTGAGGTGCTCGCCGATACTGTCTTTTTGTCGGGAGTAAACTTATTCTTTAGAATATCGGTAACCGTTTTTCTGTATTTGTTTTTTATAAATGGGTTCTCTCTAAACAAAAAAATCGGCGCTATACAGATTTAAACTGTACAGCGCCTGGTTTGTTTTTTGTGGATTAGATATAAGCCTTAAGTTCTTCGGGAAGGTCTTCAACGGGGATAGAAGAAGTCATAACGAGATCAATGCCGTGGTCTGCGCACATCTTGTCAGCCTTCTGTACGAATTTGATGAACTCTGCCATATCATTATCGCAAATCTTAAGAGCAGAATCGATAAAGATGTTCGATACATCATAGTTGCTTGCGTATGTTCCGGATACAAAGCCGTAAAGCATATGTGCATCGTTAATTCCGTATTCTTCAGTGTTTACAAGTCTTGCTTTATTTTTAATCTCATGTGTAAGTTTTGTTCCTTTTTCGATAACAACTACACAACCCTTAACTGTATCAAGTGCAGAGTTAGCCATGCTAATGAGAGTTTTGGTTTTACCTGTGCCTTTTACGCCTACGATCAATTTCAACATATTTACTCCGTTTTCCCGGTGACTGTTGGATTATTTTTGTGTATTGTATATACAGAGTCACCGTTCTGTATATGCAAATATTACAAGGAGTGTAAATTTTAAATAATTCCTTGATTTATTATACAACAAAAATGAATTTTTTTCAAGTAGTTGGCAGAATTTTTTAATTAATTCTGGACCTTAATTCTTCGCGGCGTTTGTCGTGCTCTGCACCGGGTTTTCCAAGCAGTGCGTACATGTTGTTTTTGTAACCCTCAACACCGGGCTGGTCAAAGGGGTTTACGTTGAGAAGATAACCCGAGATACCGCACGCCTTTTCGAAGAAGTATACAAGATAACCGAAGTTGTATTCATCTCTCTTATCGAGTTCGATAACGATATTGGGAACTCCGCCGTCGTTGTGAGCAAGTGCTGTTGCAACAAATGCCGTATGGTTTACAAAGTCCATAGTCTTGTTGCTTATAAAGTTAAGTCCGTCAAGGTTTCTGGGATCGTCGGGAATAATAACTGTATGCTGTGATTCCTTTACGTCGATGATAGTTCCGAAAAGTGTACGTTCACCCTCTTGAATGATCTGTCCGAGCGAGTGAAGGTCGGTAGAAAAAGTAACGGACGTCGGGAAAATGCCTTTATTGTCCTTTCCTTCGCTTTCGCCGTAAAGCTGTTTCCACCATTCGCTCGTGAGCTGAAGTGCGCTCTCGTACGTCTCGAATACTTCGATCTTTTTACCCTTGCGGTAAAGGATATTTCTGATAGCTGCATATTTGTAGCAATCGTTCTTTTCTATATCGGTGTCGCAGAAAGCCTTTCTTGCGTCGGCAGCACCCTGCATCATAGCATTAATATCTGCACCCGAAACAGCAATGGGAAGAAGTCCAACTGCTGTCAAAACGGAGTATCTTCCGCCGATGTCGTCGGGAACGACAAAAGTTTCATAACCTTTTTCGTCTGAAAGTTCTTTAAGTGTTCCCTTTTCTTTGTCAGTGGTTACGAAAATTCTGTCTTTAGCCCCCTCTTCGCCGTATTTTTCTTCAAGATACTTTCTGAAGATACGGAACGCGATTGCGGGCTCCGTCGTTTTACCGGATTTTGAAATAACGTTTATACATACATCCTTACCTTCGCAGATCTGAAGAAGTTCAGCCATAGCAGACGAGCTTATACTGTTTCCTGCAAAGTAGATGTCAGGCGTGTCTTTTTTCAAAGTGTTGTAAAGAGGGCTCTTTACAAATTCAATAGCCGCTCTCGCTCCGAGATAAGAGCCGCCTATACCTATTACAACAAGAATATCGCAAGTTTTTTTGATCTTTTCAGCCGCAGCAAGTATTCTTGAAAATTCTTCTTTGTCATAATTAACGGGAAGATCTATCCAACCAAGGAAATCCGATCCCGCGCCCTTTTTATTCATAAGAGTATCGTCGGCAGTTACAACCTCGGGCTGAATTGCCTTAAGATCTTCTTTTGTAACAAATCCTTCTAAGTATTTTTCATTGAGTTTAAGCATTTGTGTTTCCCTCCAAGAGATATATTAGATATATATTACTCCCTTTTAAAGCTCATTTCAATAGCATTTTTGAAAAAAATCATACACAAAATATCTTTTTTAACAGCTTCTCGACGATTTGTAAATATGTAAGACGGTTAACGCTTTCGCCCGCATATATGTCTGTTTCTTTGATAACGTTTCCGTTTAACGTATATTTGATCTTTCCGATAACGTCTCCCGCTTTAACCGGGGCGGAAATATGTTCGGGCATCTCGATAGTTTCTTTAATATTTTTGTTTTCTCCTCTGCCCACAAGTATTGAAACATTTTTGTGGTATGCATTTATCTCGTCTGTCGTACCGGCAAGAACTTTTACATTTCCGGCATTGGTTTCGGGAAATTCAGCAATCGAATAGTTTGCGAATCCGTAGTCCAACAGTTTTCGCGCACACTCGTTACGAATATCCCTGGTAGGAGAACCCATTATAACGGCGATGAGCTGCATACCGTCTCTCTTCGCCGTAGCGGAGATACAGAACTTAGCCTTGGAGGTAGAGCCGGTCTTGAGACCGTTTGCTCCTTTATAAAACCTTATTAATCTGTTTGTGTTTGTCAGTCCGAACTGACCGTCGCGTATAGTGTCCATCCAAATATTCGTGTATTTAAGTATAGTCTCGTGCTTCAGCAGTTCGCGTGACATAATTGCTATATCACGTGCAGACGTCACGTGGTTGACAGTATTGTCATCGAGCCCTGTTGGATTTTCGAAATTAGTATTAACCATACCGAGTTCTTTTGCTCTTTTGTTCATCAGTTCAACAAAGGTATCCGAACTGCCCGATATTGCTTCTGCTAATACTACAGCGGCATCATTTGCCGACGATATAACGACCGATTTCAGAAGATCCTCGACCGACATACTCTCGTTTGGTTCGATAAACACCTGTGAACCTCCCATAGAGGCTGCATAGTCGCTCGCTTGAAGAGAGTCTGTCAATGCGAGTTTCCCGCTGTCTATGTGTTCCATAACCAGTAACAGAGTCATAATTTTAGTTACCGATGCAGGTGGCAGCGAGGCGTCGGCGTTTTGTTCATATAAGATCGTTCCCGTGCTTGCTTCCATAAGTATTGCGCTTTGACAATCAAGTTCCATACTTGTATTATCTTCTGCCGAAACTACGATATACGTTGATAAAAATATCCCAAGCGACAAAATTATGCAAATGCATTTTCCTATGATTTTATTAATGATGATCACCCCATTGTTTTTTATACACACTATGCAGTTCATGTCCGGTTTTATTCTAAAAAAATAAAATACCCGACTTTGATCGGGTATTATTTTTTAGTTTTTACCGGTAAGTTCATCGAGGGAGCCAAAACGGTATCCTTCCGATTTCCAGTAATTTATAAGCTCGTCAAGGATGTTTGCGTTTGTGGCTGAAGTCGGGTGTAACAGCAAAACCATTCCGTTGTGGGTATTGTCTTTTATTTTTTGGATAGCTGCAGCCTCGTCCGGTTGCTTGTTGTTGTCCCAATCCGCATACGCAAAGCTCCAAAAAATTGTGTCATATCCGCATTTTTTTGCGAATTCAAGGTTGGTTTCGTTGAACTTCCCTTCAGGTGGGCGATAATACCGTGCAATTTCTTGGCCTGAATACTCTCGGTATACGTTTTCCAACTTTTCAAGCTCAGCTTTAAACGCGTCAAAATCGCTTATTTTTGTCATATCGGGGTGCTTCGCTGTGTGGTTACATACCAAATGTCCTTCGCTCGTCATTCTGTTGATAAGATCTGTATTTCTGATTATGAGATTGTCAAGTACGAAGAAAGCTCCTTGTACGTCATTACACTTTAAAGTATCCAGTATTTTTTCAATATTCCCGTTTTCGTACCCTGCATCAAAAGTCAGGTATATCACTTTGTCGTCATCTTTTGCGTTTTTATCAATATAATAAGCGTTATATCGGTCTATATAATCAAAGTTTTTGTCTATCGTCGGAGCTTGGTGATCGCCTTGTCTTTTTATACTCCAGCTATCTGCCGCAACGCTGACTGAAAATATGCAAATTATTAAACATATTACGAGGATCGCAGTCGCTGTTTTTTTCATTTTTTTAATATTCTCCTTTCCTGATGGATATATTGTTAGGTTGACCTTATAAGTAAAAACGATTCAAACAAAAAGTTACCTGAGATACATCAATATTGAAATGATGTTGAAAAATTTAAGAAAAAACGAAAAAAATAATAATAAAAAATACTCGAAAACATGCAAAAAGTATGATAAATCTATTGCATAGTTGTAAAAATGTGGTATAATTAGTTAGAAAAAATAATTTATATAATTTCTGTTGTGAAAGGAATTTATTATGGATATTAAAGAATTGGCAATGAAAAAGCACGAAGAATGGGGCGGCAAGATCGAAATTAAGTCCAGTACAACTGCAGAATCTAAAGAGGCGCTCTCTATAGCATACACTCCCGGTGTTGCTGAACCATGTTTGGGTATTCAGAAGGACGTAGATCATTCTTATTCTTTGACAAGACGTTGGAACACGGTTGCCGTTGTAACAGACGGTACTGCTGTGCTTGGTCTCGGTGATATCGGTCCTGAAGCCGGTATGCCCGTTATGGAAGGTAAATGTCTCCTCTTCAAAGAGTTCGGAGACGTTGATGCTATTCCCCTTTGTGTTCGTTCCAAGGAAGTTGATGATATCGTTAAAACGGTAGAGCTCCTCGCTGGCAGCTTTGGCGGTGTAAACCTCGAGGATATTTCTGCTCCCAGATGTTTTGAGATCGAAAGAAGACTTAAAAAGTCTTGTGATATTCCGATATTCCACGATGACCAGCACGCAACAGCTGTTGTTACATTGGCTGCTATGCTTAACGCTCTTAAACTCACAGGTAAGAAGATCGACGAGATCCGTGTTGTAACCAGTGGCGCAGGCGCTGCAGGTATTGCGATCATTCGTCTTCTCATTTCTATGGGTCTTAAAGATGTTGTTATGTGCGACAGAGCCGGTGCGATCTACAAGGGTCGTGAGGGACTTAACTCCGAAAAACAGGAAATTGCTGAAATCACCAACCAGCAGATGAGAAAAGGTTCTCTTGCAGACGTTCTCGCAGGTGCTGACGTGTTTATAGGCGTTTCTGCTCCTAACTGTGTAACTCCCGAAATGGTTAAGTCTATGGCTAAAGATCCTATTCTCTTCCCCATGGCAAACCCCGTTCCCGAAATTATGCCTGATCTTGCTAAAGAAGCAGGTGCAGCTGTTATCGGTACAGGCCGTTCGGACTTCCCCAACCAGATCAACAACGTTCTTGCATTCCCCGGTATTTTCAGAGGCGCTCTTGATGTTCGTGCTTCCGATATTAATGACGAAATGAAGATTGCTGCAGCAAAAGCTATTGCTTCTCTTGTTAGTGACGAAGAACTCAGTGCTGATTACATTATTCCCGCTCCCTTTAATGAAAACGTTAAAGATACTGTTGCAAAAGCTGTTGCAGAAGCTGCAAGAGCAACAGGCGTTGCAAGAATATAATTTGATACACTTAAAAAAACTCCCGAAAAAAACGGGAGTTTTTTTGTTGTTGACATTTCGGTACATATAATGTAGAATTAAATAAACTTAAATTAAACAATTAGCGAGGTATTGCTATGAAAGTATTAAAGTTAGCATTGTTATTTACGCTTGTATGCGTACTTCTTTGTTCATGTTCTATCCTCGATAGATTTAATTCGTCGAACGATCATCCTGTAGAAGCTCCCAACAACTCGTTCTTTGCGGGAAAAGGTGAGTTTCAAGTGGGCGAAAACGGCAACCAGATCATTGGTGACGGCTCGGGGATCATAGCGGTAATTCCGGGTAAAGATAACGGTCAAGAAAACGATACGTCAGAGGATAAACCCACCTACCCTCTTGAAAAAGAATTGTTTTATTTTAAAAAATTAGGTGCCCACGAAGGGTTTCATGAATACGGCAGACTTATGACTCTTAATACGAAAAGTGATAATACGTTTACATTCACCTCAGAGTATTTTATTAAAGAGTTCGCTTATGACATGGGTTGGTATTGCCCGGGCGGCGAGACGAGCGGTGTCGACACGCCGTATTGGGAAGGTACGTATACCTGGGACGGAACGAATCTTTTGTTGGATTTTAAAGAAAAGGTTTCAATAATTTACGCTGATGAAGAGCCTACTCCCATCGGTGTACACAGAGAACCGATAAACAAGACAGTAAAACTCGTGTTTGTTTCGGAAAATGCACAGTATATGACTTTTAACAGTGACCCGCTGCCGATGTTAAGTCCATTTGAGACTGTCGATGTCGGTCAAATAAATATGTATTTTAACATAAAAAATTCATTTGAAGGTTAAACAAGAGAGAGTGTGTGCAGAATACACACTCTCTCTGTTGTATTCAAAAATATAAAAAGCCCCTATTAGGGGCTTTTATGTTGCCGTATCAGTTTGGTATTACCGTTTGGTTTAATATGCTTGCAAGCTCATTCGGGGATTCTTTAAAACCCCTTTTTACCCACTCGTCAACCACACCGTAAACGCCGTACGAAAGAAAACGGCTCCTATAATACTCATAAGGAGTATTTCTCTGCTGTTGTACTATAACGTTGTAAAAAGCGTTATATATAGTCGACTGTAAATTTGACTTGTAAAGAGTGATATAGATTTCTTTGTTGTCGAGACTGAAATTAAAGAAGTCGAGTGCATTATCTAACGTGTATCTTTGCTCTTTGGCTATTTTGTGTTCATCGCACCACTTATACCAAAGCGAGATGATCTTATATGATATCGCATCCTGCTTTGAGGAGAAGTTTCTGAACCACGTAGCTCTGCCGACACCAGCTTTTTCGGTGATCTCTGTAACGGATATCTTTTCGATCGGTTTATTTTTTAAGAGCTCATAGACAGCGTCAGCCATACAGCTTTTCAAAAAATCTGAATTGTTTTTTCGCATTGTATAATTCCCTTTTTAACTTTTTTATTAAGATACTTTTTCGGGATTTAGTATCAAATTAACTCCAAAACTTGACATAGCACCCAAAAAAGACTATAC
>JAZNOI010000116.1:0-19906 GCA_045580755.1 Eubacteriales bacterium
CATCATATCACTGCGAAGCAATATCACTCGCCAAATATATTTGGCGAATAAAACTGCGAGACTTCCTTATGAGAAGTCTCGCAAGCCGAAGCTTTTTTTTATTATTCACTACACTGCTCTATATACCATTTTATTTCATCTTCGATCCAATACTCAAACTGAGTATACGGCAAGCGGGCTTCGTGAGGCTTTATTTTGCTGTAAAGCTCTGCTCCATCTGCCTGCCCCTCCCATATATCAGCATAACAAAAATCGTATTCGTCGCGCTGAACGGTTTTCATATATTCTATTGCATCGGCATGCACGATCTTTATTTTTTCTTTGTGCTCAAACTGCGGGAGAATATATTCTTCAAAAAGATCGATGATCTTTTCGCTGATCTCAACTACGGTTATGCTCTTAACCTTTTCCAAAGAAGAAATAACGTACGTATAATAACCAAGTCCGAGCCCAAGCACGAGACATCTGCCGTGCGCCTTGTCAACATCCGGCTGCATCGAATTGATCTCAGAGGGACATACGCTTACCCACGGCATATCTCCTTCGTACACCGACGGAAAAAACACGTTTGTATCAAAAAAACCGAGCTTCGGAACAACGATATCCTCCGAAAGCTTAGGCATATCATACTGAAAAAACTCCCCTTTTTCATAGCAAGCGTTAAGCAACAACACGTTACCGTTGCTGACCGTGGGCACCTTAATATTCTTCAAATACGGGTCATCGTAAAAAAACTGTTTTTTATGCCGCCTTGCCTGATAAAAAAGTTTTCTCAAATAATCGGAGTCGGCATAGTCCCATATATTCAATTTATCACAGAATTTTTTTATAACGTAAAACGTCTCAAAATCGCCGTAATATAACCCCTGCTCTTTTAAAGCTTCAAGCTGTTCGTCTGTATACTTCTTCCGCGCCTTTTCTATCTCGGCTTTCGAATAATTAACGACCGGGGCTTCGTTTATGATCTTTTGGGATATATATCCGCTTAATCTCAGGCTGTTTTCTTTATCCATCTTTCACCTTTTACTTTAGTCGAAAAGCTTTAGGGCCGGCAGAGCCTCAACTATTGCGTGTTCAAAATCGGGAACAAACCGGCTTTCAAGTGTGATTCGGTCGTTGTATCCGCATTTTTTCAAAGCGCTTGACCATTTTAAACACACGTTTTTTTCAGCAAGTGTCGGCTGAGCTCTGTCGTCGTTAGGTCTTGCAATATGAACGTGTCTAAGCATATTCCCTGCTTTTTCTATCGCCTCAAGAGTTTCGCCGTTTTTGTACATATGGAAAAAATCGGCAAGTCCAAACACGTTCTTATGCTTTGAATATAAGCTCATATCGATTCCGTCTTGCACGGTATTTATAAAATTCGTCTCTTTTTTGTTCAAAGGCTCGATCACGACCGACATACCGTACTCAAGCGCTATATCACCGCACAAACACAAAAACTCGGCATACTGATCCTTTGCCTTTTCAACACTGAAGCCGTCGGGAATAATTCTCGACTTTCCGCTTCCTATCACTATGATCTTTCCGCCTAATTTTGCCGCTTTTTCAAAGCCTATTTTCGAATATTCGGTCAAAACGGACAGATCAACGTCATCTCCGACCGTGTGAATATCTGCTGTCTTGGGGAAATAACTGTTAAAAGTCTCCGCCTTTATATCGTATTCTTTCAAAACGGAAGCAAACTCATCAAAAGTTGTTTTGTCCATTTCTTTCGTTAAGTTAAAAGTTCCCTCTATATAATCATAGCCTGCGTTTTTTACAATACTTATGTATTCTTTTCCTCTCGAGCCCAAACACACACCGTATTTCATACTTTTTCCACCGAAATCCTTTCTCTTTTTAAAATTGAGTTAGTCTTTATTCTGACTAAAATATAAGCTATGCATTGTACAAAAGATGCCATCGCCCACGAGATCGGGAAACAATAATAAATCATTTCAAACGTAGGGTTAAGCGGAAAAACAAACATGACCCACAAAATTCTTGTCGCACATATAAACAAAATATTTATCATCGTCGGCAAAGACGAGCGCTCCATTCCTTTCAGCGCACCCGATATCAATACTGTCGGCAAGTACGCAAGACAGGTCTTGCACACGATATCAAGTCTGATCCTTCCCGCATTTATAACCTCAGGCGAGTTATTAAACAGCGACAGCAGAAAATCGGTCTTCCATAAAACGAACAGCGACATCAACACCGTTGTAATAACGCCAAGACCGTGAGCACACAAAACCACTCGGTCGATCCTCTTATACTTTTTCGCCCCGTAGTTTTGACCAACATAACTCACGATAGCCTGCTCTATGGCGTTCATAACGAGGAATATAAAGTTTTCAACGTTCGTCCCCGCAGCCGAGCCTGCTATATAAGCACCGTTCAGTTTATTTATTTCGTCGTAATTGTTGATCGTCGACTGCATAAATACGTTTGCAAGGCTGAAAAGCATACTGTTTATACCGGCAGGAATACCTACCTTCAACATATTTAAAAGAGGCTCTTTATGGAATCTTATATCCTTTGGGCGAAGATTCAGCGTGCGCTCACATCTCAACAGTATGCGCAATACCAGAACGGATGAGAACATCTGCGATGACACAGTTCCGAGTGCGGCACCGACTACGCCGAGTTTTAAGACCCCTACACATATATAACTTACGATAATATTAATAATTCCGGATATGCTCAGGATAAACAAAGGTCTCTTCGTGTCCCCGCTTGCCCTCAGAACTCCCGCACCGAAATTGTACAACATCGAAAACGGCGAACCGAGGAAAAACACGATCATATACCACGTTGCAGGCATCAAAACCGTATCCTTCGGAGTTCCCATTAGCACGAGTAACGGTTTTGCAAAAAAAGATCCCACCACAGCAAGCATGCCCCCGCTGAATAAAGCAAGCATTATGGCTGTGTGGACAGCCCTGTCCAACATTTTTCTGTCATTGGAGCCGTAGTATTTTGCACACGCAACCGTAGCGCCGACCGATAAGCCTATAAAAAAGTTCAACAACAAGTTCGTGAGCGAGGACGTCGCGCCTATCGCGGCAAGCTGCTCTTTTCCCCCGAGCGAGCCTACTATCATCGATCCCAGAGTAATATACAGCTGCTGTAAAAAACTCGTAGCCATTATCGGAAGGACAAAAGCAATGAGCTTTTTAAACACCGGACCTTCCGTTAAATTCACATCAAACTTTCTGCGCTGTGCTCTACCAAATAATTTCAAGATAACTGTCCTTCTTTTCTGTCAACTCTGTCTATTCATTCAAGTGTTTTCGGAAAATTTCTTTTTTTCCAATAATATGCAACCACCATCGCGATCGACGATAATGCCCACGAGATGGGGTAACATAGGAAAATAAAATTAAACTTTTCTATCATCGAAAAACTAGACGGAGTGTAATTGTTTACGTACCACAGCCAAGCCAACCTGCTGAAACAGATCGATACTATGTTTATCATCATAGGCATTTTGGGACTTTCAAGCCCTCTGAGTGCTGAACCCAACACCGCCGAAGGTGTGTTTACAACGTATCCGAAACACAAAATGATCACTTTTCCGACACCGAACTTTACGACTTCGGAATTGTTTGTAAACAATCCTAAGAACAGTTCGGGAGCAATCGTAATAGCCACCGCAAGAGCCAAAGTTATCCCAAAAGATGCCCCCAGCGAGATCATCGCCGTTTTGTTGACTCTCTTGTACTTCTTCGCCCCGTAATTCTGACTGATAAAGCTTATTGCCGCTGTTGACAGAGCTGCCTGAATGTGGCTGATGTAGTGGCTTATACTCGACGCCGCAACACTTGCCGCAATATAATTCGATCCGAAAGTATTTACAGTCGACTGCAACGAAATGTTTGCTACATTATAAAGCGAAGCATTAATACCCGTAGGTAATCCTACGCGTACGATCGAAAGAAGATCGTCCTTAAATAAACGAATTTCTTTCAAAACAAGCTTAAATTCGTCGTCGCGTTTCACAAGTATCCAAATAACCGCAACTGCAGATAAAGCCTGAGATATGACCGTCGCAACGGCAACACCTGCAGAACCCCAATTAAACAGTATTACGAATATCATATTGAATATCACGTTCACAAGTCCGGATATGCTCAATATGTAAAACGGGCGTTTCGTATCTCCGCCTGCTCTCAGAATACCTGCACCAAAATTATATATCATCAAAAAAGGTACGCCCGCAAAAATAATGGACATATACTGTACTGCGGGTCGAAGCACGTCTGCTTTCGGTGTTTTCATCAAAACCAAAAGAGGTTCGGCAAATACAATACCTACGACCGCCAAGATCAATCCCGACACTATCGATAGCGCTATAGACGTATGCACGGTGCTTTTCAATCGCTCATGATTCTTCGCCCCGAAATGCTTTGCGCAGCAAACGGTTGCACCGACAGACAATCCGCTAAAAAGATTTATGATCAAATTGGTTATATGCCCCGTTGCTCCAACCGCCGCCAAAGCCGTATCGCTTGCAAATTTTCCTACTACGATCTGGTCGGCTGTGCTGTAAAACTGTTGCAAAAGGTTAGAAGCTATGATCGGCAAAGCAAACAGTATCAAGTTTTTTAATATCGGACCTTCCGTCAGGTCCTTTGCGCTTTTTTTAACCATAATAATACCTTTTCTAATCTTTACGCCCTATTATTCAAATTGTTTTGTTGCAAAACTGCTCAAAAAGCAAGTCCCGGTTTTCCAAGACTTGCTTTTCATTCGTATTATGCGGCAGAAAACATTTTTACTATCGTATCCAATGCGCTTCCCGTCATATCAGTAACGGTAATGGCAATAATACGGTCGGCCTTCTTTCTGAGCAACATGATCTGAGACATACTTATACCGTTCATCTCGTAAGAAACGTTGATCTTCGCCCAATTCATACCTCCGAGAGTAAAGTCGGAATCAACCTCAACGTTTACTCCCTCGCCTACTGTGGTAGAGAAAACCTTTTTCAGCTGCTCAATATAATCTTCCATAGAAATATTGACAGCAACCCCCATAAGCTTTTCGGTCATAACAAGAACGTTGTTTCCGTTCGTGCCATCTAATGAGAGCATTTCATATACAGCATACTTATCGTTGTAATCATTGTTTGCGGGAGCCTCGGTCAGCCCGTTCAAAGTCAGTATCTCTTCGGTAGTATACATTCTGTAATTACCTTCTGCCTTGAATTCAATTCCGATCCATTCGCTCTTCCAAGAGGTCTCGCTAAGCGTACCGTATACGTATTTCGTATTATCTTCTTCAACCGGCTCGTCTTTTTCGTCGGTCTTTTCGGTTTCTTCGTCAGCCTTTTCGGTTTCTTCCTCTACCTTTTCGTCATCTTCCTCGTCTTCTATCTTCTCTTCTGCTTCTTCGGAATCATCCTTGCTGTACTTCTTATCTTTGCTGTCTTCGCTTCCGCACGAAGCCAAGCATGCCAATACCATGAGCATTGCCAAAACAAGCGCCATAAATTTCTTCATCATAATAATACCCTCTTTCAAAATGATTAAAACAATAATTGATAAATTAGATCTCAGCTCTGTTGTCGTGTATCATATCAAGCTTTTCGGAATATAAATGAGACATATCCGAAAAACACAGACACTTAGGAGCGGTAAAACCGTCCTCGTTGTTCTTAAAATGAATAACCGTTACTCCCGAATGTGTCGGAGCAAAAGACGACCACATTATGTGCATCGGTATGTGGAGCAGGTGTGATAACCACGTGCGCGTAAATACCGCGTGGCAAAATAATGCAACCCTGTCCTCGTTTGGCTTAATAATACGGTAAACACCGTTTTCTTCCTTGTATCCCAACCGTTCGAGAAACTCGCGTCCGCTGTCTCTGATGTATGTATAAGCGCTCTCCATCTGTGATTCACGAAGAGCCTTGGTTTCAAACGTCCTTTCAAAAGGAACGTCTATCTCTCCGTTTTCTCTGAGCAGAGTGTTTTGCAAAAGCGTAACGGACTTAGGTTTTCCATCGGGATACGTGGTCAGCCTTTCACCGTGGACCTCGTGTGTCCACTCCTCTATGTTGCAAGGAAGTCCCAAAAGCCGACAAGTAGGCTCCGCTGTCTGCTTCGCCCTCCCGAGCGGCGATGAATAAACGACGTTGATCTTCGAATCAGCCATTCTCTTTGCTACGGCTTCCGCCTGGGTCCATCCCCTTTCGGTCAAAGTATCGGTCTTGTAATCAGGATCCCCGTGTCTTATAATATATAAAAGCATACCGACCTCCGTATAATTTCTTCTTACAACATTATATCACATTTAAGAATAGCAAAACAAGAAAGTCTCAAATTTTTTTACTTTTTTTTTCGTTATTTTCGATTATTTCATTGAAAAAAACAAAAAAATGCTATTGACTTTTCTTGAATTGTGTGATAACATATTTAAGTACGAATAAGTGCGCTGCTAGCTCAGTGGATAGAGTGCCCGGCTACGAACCGGTAGGTCGCAGGTTCGAATCCTGCGCGGCGCGCCAAAAAATCCGAGAACAATGTTCTCGGATTTTTTATTTTGTTTATTGATCATATTAACAATTAATCATCATTGTAAACGAGTCCTATCAGCCTTCTGATCTCATCGGACTGTTCAATCATTTCAACGGTTTTTGACAAAGGCATAACGTCACTTTGCATCATTCCGCAAGAAATGCAACGACATGCTTCTTCTATCTCAAACTCAAAACCGTTGTCTCCGTACGGATAGGATTCTTCGGTCTTTTCGTCACCTATCTCAATGATAAGCCTGTCAGCCTTGTAAAAGTCGGGTATAAATATCCGTCCTTTCGTTCCGTAAATATACGCCGAAAAGGGTTTTTCAAGTTTTATTGCCGATGAAAGTGTCGCTATTTCTCCGCCGTCATATTTTAATATCATTTGCGTGTGGAGATCAACTCCGTTTTCAACGTTTGACAAAGCACGGATCTTGTCAGGGTACTTTTCAAAAAATATGTCTGCAAAATGCAACGCATACACACCAACGTCAAGCAACGAACCGCCTGCCAACCTGTTTTCAAAAAGTTTCGGGTCCTCTTCCTTTTCTATCGAGTAACAGAAATCAGCCGTTATACTTCGTATTTCGCCGATCTTTCCGTCGTTTACGTGTTTTTTTGCAGCCGTTATTGCGGGTAAAAACCTCGTCCACATAGCCTCCATTAAGAATACGTTATTCTGTTCTGCAATACGCTTTAAGCATTTTGCCTGCTCGGCATTTATGCACATGGGCTTTTCGCAAAGGACGTGTTTTTTTGCCTTTAAAAACACCTCAGCGCAGCTTTTGTGGAACGGGTGTGCCGTTGAAACGTAAACGGCATCGACGTTAGGGGCATCTGCCATTTCTTTATAACTCGAATAAACAAAAGGAATTCTGTATTCTTCAGCAAAAGCTTCTGCTTTCCCTTCCGTTTGCGAACATACAGCAACAAGCTCAGCCGAATCAACAGCCTTTATCGCTTCCGCGAACTTGTGTGCTATAATTCCGGGACCCGCTATTCCCCATTTGATCTTCGTCATGTGGTTTTTCCTCTGTACTTAAAATTTTATTCGAATATCTTTTTCATAAATTATATCATATTTGTATTTGACCGTCAATCATTGATACAAAAAAGCGCACACGAAAAACGTGCGCGCTTTTTGCTTTTATTTCATATAGTTTTTGCGATTTTCTTCCAGGATGCGGTCTCTCTCGATGGAACGGATCCGCTTCATTGCTTCGACCGTCATATCCCATACTCTTGCGGGATTCTTTGCTGCGTAGTTGTTTGATTCACTACCCATATAACCCCAAGCGAGAATGGTTCTTGCCCCTGCGTCGTACGCCGCGTGGGTTGCCTGAATGATCTCCTCTTCTCTTCCGCGGGGAGTCTTGTATGTCTGTATCCAAATGTTGTGATCCTTCTTAAACTGTTCGCATACTCCGAGTGTTTTCTTGGTGCCGTTGTAAACGAATTCATAAGGATCAGCATCTTTATAGTTGAGCCAGTAGGGGTCAGAACCAATGCAGTCAAGCGTAGGAATACTGCAAAGCTTGTCGATCGTGTTGAGGTCCATGCCCGTGTGAGGCCGGAGCATTACGCAGATAACGTTTCTAAGACCGAGAGATGCGCTGTATGCGGTTACGTCTCTGTAATAGTCAACGATCGTTTCGGTTCTGAATTCTTCAACGTCTGCATCTGCCAAAAGGGGCATTTCTTTTCCGTACTTTTCTTCAAAAAGCTTTTTGCATCTCGGGCAGCAGCAGCCGTAGTATCTGTCCTCTGATTCGGGAGATACTTTTTTCTTGGGGATATGGGGTTCGTCCCAGATGATTGTTTTTCCGCCGAGCTCTACAACGGTGTCGATCCAATCTTTGATGAACTTGCGAAAATCAGGGCTGTTCAAACAAGCGTACGTGGGCATCATATCGCCGTTGCTGAAGTACATGTGTGAATCGGGATAGTATGCAAGAAAATGAGACTTATCTCCGGGAGGGCCTCCTAAGCCCCACGGATCGACCCATACTTCCATTCCGGCATCTTCCGTGATCGCGAAAATATCCTTCATTCTGTCCTTATGCCTATCCCAGTCAGTATGAGAAAGCATATGCACGACAATGTCCATATCGGCTTTTGCAATCTCTCTCATGTCATCCCTGACGTGTGAAGGCATTCTGTTGCCGTGATAGGCAACGCCTGTGAGCAATGATCTTTTTGCCATTTCAAAATCCTCACTTTTCTCTGTAAATAGAATAATTGATCGGAGTCCCCCGACCAATTTCATCGTATCACAGCGAAAAAGTCTTGTCAATAGAAGTGCATAATTTCAATAGAAATAAAAGTATCGGCTAACAAAACAAAAGAATGTGTAACCCTCATTATTTATGAATTGATCACAACAGTCCATTGTTAACAAAAAGTTCATATTTCACCTATTGCAAAACGGATAAAAATGTGGTATACTACCGGAAGTTGAATAGTGAAAAACAGTTCACCAAGGAGAAGTACTCAAGTTGGTGAAGAGGCGCCCCTGCTAAGGGTGTAGGTCGGGTAACCGGCGCGAGAGTTCAAATCTCTCCTTCTCCGCCAAAAATGTGATGGAACGGCAAAGCCGTGCTATCACATTTTTTTGTTGTAAGAGATTTGAACTCGAGCGTCGGGAACCGGCAAGAGAGGGAGTATTGATTCGCGCCGCCGGTGGCGGAAGAAGCGAAGCAATACGAGTGGCAGTCGTTCGCTGAACAAGAGCAAATTTTTGCGAATTGTGAAGCGGTAACGACAACAGTGCGAAGGCGATGAAATCGCCTAGATAAAAATCTCTCCTTCTTTTTGTTCTTTTCTCTATTCGTTCTTCTCTTTTCTCTAAAATTGCCGTTTCCGGGTAAAAGAAAAAAAAGCAGCTTTGCTCCGCAAAGGATTGTATTAAGTTATATGATATGGTATAATTCAATCAAAGGTGATAATAACTGAACAGCCAATCACCAATAATTCCTTTGACTTGCAACACAGATTGTATTGTTTTTGCTGATTGCATCACTTAATACAGCAAATGAAAAATACTGAAGATTCTTTTTCTATTTTTTACTTTCTTTTTAAAAACGGAGATCTGTTATGTTTAAAAAACTTCTATTTACTTTACTCTCGCTTATTTTATTATTATCTATGTGCGCATGCCAATTATCTTCCGAATCAAAAACTTCAAGATACAAAAAGAATGATGACGATCCCGTTGTTGAAAGCGAATCGGTCGAAAACACAGAAAACCTACCGGAACCTCCCGAGGAAACGCAAGGACCGGAAGAGGATAAAAAGCCTGTTTCAAATGAGTGGAAAACCGCTTATCTTACCGCTTTGAGCGACGCTAAGAACTATCATCTGTCTTATTCTCTTGTTCATATAGATGATGACGGTATTCCCGAGCTATATTTGAGCGGAGATTGTGAGGCTACGGGAGACGGTATCTACACCTACAAAAACGGCGAAGTCGACGAGCTCCGTCTGCACAGAATAGGCGGCGGCAGTTATATTGAAAAAAGTGGAGAGCTTGTCAATCAAAACGGTCATATGGGTTATTACTTTACAACCGTATTCGAACTCACAGATAACGGTTTTATTGTTGTTTTCGATGCAAGCCAGATCGAAAAATATGAGATAAATGCTGACGGCGATTACATTTTTTCTTACGAATACTTCATTAAAGAAACACAGGTAACCGAAGAAGAACACACAGCCGCCGTCAATAAGGCATTTGATTTTGCGGCAGCAAAAAACTTTTACGATAATAAAGTCGGTTATGACGAGATCGTGAACCAGATCGTGAACTATTGACTAATATTATGTTTTATTTAATAAATCCTCGTTTTTTGCGAGGATTTATTATTTTTTTCGTATTTCGTTGCATTTACGAAGATTTGGTGGTATCATACTAGATGTGATATAAAAACATCGGAGGTAATTCCATGAAATATGACGTGATAATAATCGGGGCGGGCCCCGGCGGCATTTTTGCCGCTTATGAGTTGGTTGACCGCAGCCCTGAACTCAAAGTTGCCGTTTTTGAGGCAGGTAATCCGTTGGATAAGCGCCACTGCCCTATCGACGGCGACAAAATCAAAACATGTATCGGCTGCAAAAACTGTTCAATAATGAGCGGTTTCGGCGGAGCAGGCGCTTTTTCCGACGGTAAATACAACATAACTAACGATTTCGGCGGAACGCTATACGAATACATCGGTAAAAAACGCGCACTTGAACTTATGCACTACGTTGACGAAATAAACCTTAAGTTCGGCGGAGAAGGCACAAAACTGTATTCTACCGCGGGCACACGCTTTAAAACCGTATGTATTCAATCCGACCTGCATCTGCTCGATGCGTCCGTTCGCCATCTCGGAACCGATATAAACTATATCGTTCTTGAAAATCTTTATAACCACTTAAAAGACAAAGTAGACTTTTATTTCAACACTCCCGTCACTTCTGTCGAAGCTGTTGACTCTGAATATTCGATCAAATGCCAAGACAAAGAATACAGATGTGAAAAGTGCATCATATCGGTCGGCAGAATCGGCAGCAAGTGGATGGAAAAGGTCTGTAAAGAACTTAAGATCCCGACCGAGTCAAGCCGAGTAGATATTGGCGTTCGAGTTGAACTTCCTGCCACTGTCTTTGCACATCTGACCGATGAACTATACGAAAGCAAGATCGTATATCGCACCGAAAAATACGGCGACAAGGTCAGCACTTTCTGTATGAACCCCAAAGGTGCCGTCGTTACAGAAAACACGAACGGAATCATCACCGTAAACGGACACAGCTACGAAGACCCCGCTAAGCAAACGGAAAACACCAACTTTGCTCTGCTTGTCGCAAAGCATTTCTCTGAACCGTTCAAGGACTCGAACGGATACGGCGAATCCATTGCACGCCTCAGTAATATGCTCGGCGGCGGCGTTATAGTTCAGCGTTTCGGAGATCTGATACGCGGCAGACGCTCTACCCCCAACCGTATTGAAGAATCTTTCATAACCCCCACGTTGAATGCCACACCGGGTGATCTTAGCCTTGTGTTGCCCAAGAGAATTCTTGACGGAATCATCGAAATGATATACGCACTTGACAAAGTTGCTCCCGGTACCGCAAACGACGATACACTTCTTTACGGCGTTGAAGTAAAGTTCTACAATATGGAAGTTGAGGTAAACGAAAACCTCGAAACAGCCTATAAAGGACTTTACATTATAGGCGACGGAAGCGGTATCACCCACTCTTTGTCTCACGCCTCTGCAAGCGGCGTCCACGTTGCAAGACACATAATGGGCAAATAATTGGGCAGAAAGGACTTTTTTATGAACTTTTTAGAGGAAAGAATTATAAAAGACGGAATAGTAAAACCGGGCAACGTACTTAAAGTCGACAGCTTTTTGAACCACCAGATGGACATTGCTCTTATAGAGGAGATCGGACGCGAGTTCAAGCGCCGTTTTGCCGATAAGAAAGTTACGAAAGTTTTGACGATCGAGGCGTCGGGCATCGGTATTGCCGCATTCGTTGCAAAGGAGTTCGGCGTTCCCATGGTTTTTGCAAAAAAATCGAAATCGGTCAACATTGAAGGCGATATGTACGAAGCGGAGGTCGAATCCTTCACACATAAAAACAAAAACCGCGTTATCGTTTCAAAGAACTTTATCAACGAAAACGATCATCTACTTATAATCGACGACTTCCTCGCAAACGGATGTGCGCTCCAAGGGCTTATATCCATAGCGAAGTCCGCAAATGCAACCATTGAGGGACTTGGAATCGTTATCGAAAAGGGATTCCAGTACGGCGGTCAGGCAATCAGAAATATGGGCTACCCGCTCGAATCTTTGGCGATCGTCGAAAGCATGAACGCCGAAACGGGCGAGATAGTTTTCAGAAAACAGAATTAACAAGAGAGAGAGTGTGTGCGATCCGCACACACTCTCTCTTGTTTATTGTTAAAACATTTTTTTAAGCTTGCCTAAAGCGTCTCCTGCTTTATCGAGACTGATCTTTGCCTTTACTCCGTCGACGACTTTTTTTACAACGTCATCGGGAAGATCGACACCGATAACCTTTTCTACCGCCTTAATTGGATCTTTTGTGAAAAGTTTTGCAATTTCGGGGTCTTTTTTTACTTTATCGACCATTTTTGTAATTTCAGCTTTAATATCCATATTATCCACCTTTCGCACACTTTTTGTTGCATTTTTGATCAAATATATTATACTCTCTTGTTTTTGCCTTTGTCAAGCGTTTTTATCCCCTATTTACAATCACTTAAATAAATGATATATTATACAATATTCGACATTGTTTTAAAAAAGGGGGATAATATGAGGGCTGTAAAACAAAGACCGTTTGCTTTTTCCTGCTGTCTTTTTATTCTTGCTCTGTTTTTGGGCATAACTATCGGTAACGCCTTTGGCTTTATAACACTTATTTCGGCATTTTCGTTACTTGCTGCCTCCCTTTTGTTAAGATCGTTCGGAAAAAGAATAAGATTTCTTCCCTTGTACGTTATCCCCGCTCTTTTACTCGCATCGGCTTTATCTCTCACATTTAATTTAAACTACAACAACATTCAAACGTTTGACAATAAAGAGTGTTACGTCGAATTCGTCCCCGAAAGAGAAAATTACGTCTCGGACACTCATTCGATCTACAACGTCAGGATCAAAAGCGTAAACAAAAAGAAAGCCGACTTCAAAGCTAATCTTTATTTTGACGGAACGATCGACTCCCCTCTTTATTCCTCATATTCGGCAACCGTCATTTTCGGTAAATATAAAAATGCCGATTCCTCTTCGTACAATTATTCCAACCTCTCCGACGGAACTTTTATAAACGCCATTGTGGTCGGTGAAATAAAAGACAACAAAAGAACCGACAAATCCTCTTTGTCCTATTACTTTCACAAAACAAACAGCATTCTCTCATCAGTTTTACAAGATCATCTGACAGTGGAAGAATATGCGCTTGTCAGCGCCCTAATTCTCGGAAACAAATCCGAGCTGTCTTCTCAAACAAAAGATAATTTTCAAAAACTCGGTCTTTCCCACATGTTAGCGGTCAGCGGACTGCATCTCTCGATACTGATCGCGTCTTTTGATATGCTTATCGGAAGATTAAAGATCAATAAAAAGAAAAAGTATTTTCTGATGATCGGCATAGTCTTTCTTTACGCAGGCATTACCGGCTTTTCTTCATCGGTAAAAAGAGCGGCGTTTATGCTCATAGTTTTTTATATAACCTTTCTGGTCTCAAAAAGCTCGGACTCCATCACTTCTCTCTGCTTTTCAACAGCCTTCATCTGCGTTTTATCTCCCGGTGCTGTCTTTGATATCGGTCTGTGGCTGTCTGCACTTTCTACGTACGGCATTCTTGAGGTTGCTCTGCCCATAACCCAAAAAATCAATAAGCAGCCGACCGATAATATATTCAAAAAAGCACTCAAAAATCTATATTCTTCTCTCATCGTCGGGATAGTTCCGATAATGTTTTCTCTCCCGATCATTTGGCTTTCTTATTCAAAGCTTGCATTTTTGTCTCCATTGTCAAACATCATATTCACTCCGTTTCTTTTGGCGATCATGTATTCATGTCCCTTACTTCTTTTGCTCAGCTTTATTCCCGTTATTTCGGAGCTAATATCTTTGTTTACGTTTTATTCGGCAAATATTATGCTGAATCTATCAAACATACTGTCAGAATATTCCCCGTCTGTATTTCTAAACTACGATTTCACAGTATATTTGATAATATTTTTGGTCGTATCTTATTTTATTATATCTCTCATGGGTACTAAGAAAAAGTCAGTATATTTTGTGCCTTTTTTGATCACTGCACTTATCTTTTCCCACCTCGTTTTCGCGGATCATATCAACACTTTGAACGATAAAAAGGCCGTACTTTCAGCCTCTTACGCAGGCGAATCGTTTCTTATAATAAGCGAAAACAAAGCAGTATTATGCGACGCGTCGGGAGGTAACCCGTACAATGCAAGAAACGCATTATCCCAGCTTAAAAACAACCATATTGAAAACCTGGAAAGCTATATTATAACCGATTATAACATTTCTTCGATCGACTCGATCACTATGCTTTCATCATCGGCAAATTTATCAAACGTTTACTTGCCGATCCCGAAAACGCACGACGAAGAATATATAGTAAAACATATAGCCGATCACGTAAAAGGCCTTGGGGTTAATGTAAAATACTACAATGCCGCGGAAGATGACAATATTTCGTTCAACGGTGTAGATATTACAATAAAACATCTGTCGGATTCTTATATCAACTCACAAAGGGCTCTGTATATGATCTTATCGACAGAGGACAACTCATACGTTTACCTAAGCAGAGGGTACGATTCTACCCTTCTCGGAAAAGGCGAAACCACAAAACTGTTCCCCGTTTTTGAAAACTACATTTTCGGAAATTACGGACGCCGATCGACTCCTCACGTCCTTGCCCTGCGTTTTAAAGACACTGTAAATGCTTTCTTTACATCCGACGCTCTATGTGCCGTTTATGAACACGCTATCCCGGAGCATTCCAAAAACACCGTTGTGTCCGACGACTGCGAATTCGCACTTAATTAAATTAACTTTTTGCGCTTTGCTGTTAATTATTTTTTATTTTTTTAATTATCAAAAGTTTTTTTGAAAGAACGATTAATTTACTAAACTTTTTTAGACAAAAACTCTTGAATTTTGCACCCTGATTTAATATAATTATTTCGTAGTCATATAGTAAAAAGGGAGTTTTTATATATGGACAATATCGATAAACAGATTCTATCTATGCTGCAAAAAAATGCCCGCACGCCTTTAAAGGTTTTGGCAGAAAAAGTCTTTCTTTCATCACCTGCTGTATCTTCAAGAATCAGACAGCTTGAAAACGACGGGGTTATCACGGGGTACAGAGCCGATCTTGACCCCACGAAGCTTGGATGCTTTATTACTGCTTTTATAAATATTGCAATGGACGGTGCCAGAAGACCCGAGTTCTACGAATTCGCGGAAAAGTGCCCGAACGTAATTGAGTGCAACTTTATTACGGGAGATTACAGTCTTCTCATTAAAGTTGCTTTCCCCTCTACATTGGAGCTTGACGTTTTTGTAGGCGAGCTTCAAAAATTCGGAAAAACGCAGACGACGATCGTGTTCTCTACTCCGATAAAGAACAGAGGGCTCAGCATCGAAAGTTCCGCGATTACTACAAAGAAAAAATAAACTAAAACTTTTTGCCGATGTTCAGTACATCGGCATTATTTTTTTTGCACAGCATATAATTTTTTATAAAAACATTTCGGAGCCTTATTTATGAAAAAAGTATGCTTTCCGACCGTATGCGAAAAATGCGAAAATTATGTAATTAAACACGATAATACCCCGGTTGCACATACTTCGTTCAAAACATTACTTTTTGACGGAGACAATAAAGTGTGCAAAAAAATGAGGATATTTTATCAAAAGCTCTTTTGTTCATTTAAAAAATGGACTCAAACCGATTTTTCAGATTATGTACTTGCCGATTATGATTCCGACAAAAACGCACGGAAAAAATACCGATACGCCCCGTTTTATCTTGATTTTTTTATGCAACACTCGATAATCGACAAAACTTACGTCGAAGTCAAACTGTTTATCAGACTCAAAAAGAAAAACAAAATACTGTCCGAAAAAAACGTTATACACCTGTGGGATATAAAAAACGGGGTATTATTAAAAAATGCCTATAAAAAAAGCAAAGCGCTTGCGAAATAAAGCCGCAAGCGCTTATATTTATACTATTTTCTCAAGTGCATCCCTGACGTCGCCGTACATATAAAGAGTTCCCAAAGCGATCAGAGGTCTTCCCTCTTTCTTTGATGCCTCAAGAGCAGCCTTCACACCGTCGTCGATGCTTTCAAAAGGATATGCCTTGATTCCGTAGCTATTAAAATGCTCGGCATACACTTCACTTTTCATCGACCTGGGATTGTTCGGCATAACAGTATACGCCTCGTGTGCCACCTCAGCTATAACGGGCAACATCTGCGAAACGTCTTTATCAGCCATAACTCCCGATATGATATTCACCTTTTTTTCGCCGAAAAAGCGTTTTATACTGTCGATGCATGCACGCAAGCCCTCGGGGTTGTGCGCACCGTCATATATCATAAGCGGGTCTTTGTTTATTATCTCAAACCTTGCAGGCCAATAAACGTTTTTCATACCGTTTCTTACTGCCGCTTCACAGAGATCGTATCCCTCATTTTTCAAAACGGATATGCACTTCAAGGCTGTCGCAATGTTGCTCGGCTGGTAGTTACCTACCAAAGAAACGAAGAGCTCTTTATAATCGTCAGTGTCAAGCTTGCAACCGTACAGGCTGTATTCAACGTTCAAAAAGCTGTCTGCCGACGCAGTATAAAACTGTGCATTCTTGCTTTCGGCAACCTCTTTTATCGCCCTATATGCCTCTTTGCTCTTTCCACCGAACACGACGGGTCTGCCTTCCTTTATAATACCCGCTTTTTCTTTTGCAATGGCACCCTCGGTATCGCCTAAATAAGCCGTGTGATCGAGTGCGATTCCCGTAATGACTGACATCACGTTGGTCTTTATGATATTCGTCGAGTCAAGCCTGCCGCCCATGCCGGTTTCAAGCACCACAACGTCACAGTTGTTTCGGGCAAAATACTCAAAGCCTATTGCGGTTATCAGTTCAAACTCTGTGGGAACGTCGATCATCTTGTCAGCAAACTGTTTTACGTACTCAGTTACCTCGGCAAGCTCGTCGTTTGAGATCATCTTACCGTCGATCATCATTCGCTCGTTAAAATAACGCACGAAAGGAGACGTATACAGCCCCGTCTTGTACCCTGCCTCCTTCAAGACCGAAGAAAGCATGGAACACACCGAACCCTTTCCGTTTGTTCCGGCTACGTGAATGCATTTGAGCTTGTCCTGCGGATCTCCCATCATCGAAAGAAGCTCTCTCGTTCTTTCAAGTCCGGGGCGGCTGCCCTTCCAGCATACCGAATGTATGTAATCAAGTGTTTCGTTATAATTCATGTCCGATCACTCTTTTCAATCCTGCCTTTACGGCTTTGTTTCTAAATAAAATAACGAGAAGTATGGCTTCTGCTGCCGCAGTGATCAAATACAACGGTATTCTCTCCATAAAAAGAATCGGTATCGGCTTGCCGAACCACGTTGACAAGACGTACGTTTTCATCACGACGTTACACAACATGTGAGAACTAAACGTTGCGGCAATAACGGCAAACATCTCTTTTTTTCTGAAAATGCGGTATACACACCCTGCGATAAAGCCGACAAACATCGACGAGACGGTAATCAGAGGATTTATATCGTACCCTCTTATTACGCACCCGAGAAGATCGGAAACCGCGCCTACCGCCAATCCTATCAGCGGACCGAATGCCATCCCCGAAAAAATAATGGGGAAATTTTCAAAACTGATTCTCCAAACATCGCCTGACGGGGCTATAAGTTTCATTACCGCACTCAGAGAACACATAAACGCGGCAAATACCATAACTTCCACTCTTCCGAACAGCGCAATGGGATTATGCTTTTTATTATTTTCCATAAAAAACCTCCTCACATTGTGCATTCCAAAGCCACAAAATGAGGAGTAAATACAATTCTTCTCATAAATGTAACAGCGGGATGCGACGAATGAACCGCAACAACAATGCTTTCGTCCAACCGACAACTCCCTGTTCGATCGGCACTTAACGCTCATTCATCTACTCTGTGCATAAGACATTTTATCACATTATTCGACTTTTTGCAATAGTCATTTTTCATAAACATTATGTGCTTTCCCGTCACATAGTTTACATATTCATTTTTTCGCATAATTCAAGTTAATTATTGACTTTTTTTTACCCGTGTTATAAAATCAAAATAATATGAGGTGAAACTATGAAAAGAAACGACAACATCATACTTATCGGTATGCCCGGAAGCGGAAAAAGCACCGTCGGAGTGCTGTTTGCAAAAAATATGAACTATAGGTTTTTAGACGTGGATTTTCTCATCCAGGAGCATGAAGGAAAAAGACTTTATGAGGTTATCGAGGAAAAAGGAAACGACTACTTTTTGTCGGTAGAAGATAAAATAAACGCCTCTCTTGACGTTGAAAGAACGGTGATCGCAACCGGCGGCAGTGTTGTTTATTGCGAGAATGCAATGGAGCACCTGAAAAAGATCGGAACCGTCGTTTACTTAAAAGTTCCCGAAAAAGAGATCGAAAGAAGAATAACCAACTTTTCGACAAGAGGAATAATAATTAGATCGGGAGACACCCTTCTTGATCTGTATAACGAAAGGATACCGCTCTACGAAAAATACGCCGATCTGACCGTTTTGTGCGACGAAAAAGAACTACAGTTCAACGCCGACAAACTTATGGATCGTTATTTAAAATTTATTTCTTGATTTCTTTGATAAATAAGTAAATATCCTATATAATCAAGAAAAGAGTTTGTTTTTATTGACAAAAAAACCTCGTTGTACTATAATTTTTTCAGTGAAATAATTTTTTTACACATAGGAGAATAATTATGACAAAAGTAGCCGTTATCGGTTGCGGTACAATTGCTAATTCCGCGCATATTCCCTCTTATATGAATTGTCCCGATGCCGAAATCAAGTATTTTTGCGATATAATTCCCGAAAGAGCTGCTGCCGCTGTTGAAAAATACGGTTGCGGTATCGCCGTTACGGATTATCGCGATATTTTGAACGATCCCGAAGTTGAAGCTGTTTCGATCTGTACTCCCAACAAGGTGCACTCTACAATTTCGATCGACTTCCTGAAGGCAGGCAAACACGTTCTCTGCGAAAAGCCCGCTGCTATCAACCTTGAAGAAGCAGAAAAAATGCAGAAAGCACAGCACGAAACGGGTAACACCCTTAACATCGGTGTTGTAAACCGCTTTAACGGTCCCGTTAACATGATAAAGAAATACATCGAAGACGGAAAACTCGGAGAAGTATTCCACGTTTACGCATCATTCCGTTCACACAGATCCATTCCCGGACTCGGCGGCGCGTTCACCACTAAATCGATTGCGGGCGGCGGCGTTCTTATCGACTGGGGCGTACACTTTATCGATATAGTTATGTACTGCACCGGTGACCCCACACCTAAATCCGTTACGGCGGATACGTTCAGCCGTCTCGGCAGTGATATCCCCAACTACGCATATAAGAATATGTGGGCAGGACCTCCCGTACTCAACGGAACTTTTGACGTCGAAGAATCCGTTACCGGTCTTATCAGAACGAGCGGACCTACCGTTACAATTCACGGTGCATGGGCTCAGAACATCGCTAACCGCGAAATGTACATCGACTTTATGGGCGA
>JAZNOI010000117.1:0-1705 GCA_045580755.1 Eubacteriales bacterium
CGCCTGCGGCAAAGGTATCCCAAAGGCTGTCGATTTTGTTTTTAAGTTCACCTGTAATCATTTTTCATTCTCCCAATTCCATACATAAGATGTGTAGCGGCCGCCGCCGATTTTTATAATTTCGTTATTGTTAACCATTTCTTTGAGCGCCCGCTCGATGGTAATTTTGCTTATATCCGGACATTCTTTTATGATCTCGCTTTTTGTAATGTTGCCGATTTTTTCTTTGATAACGGCGCGAACTCTGTCGGATTTTGAACTGCCGGAAAGGGTAAGCACTTTTGTTCTTGCGGAAAAATCTTTATACGCCGCAACGATTACGCCGAGGGTATATTGAACAAAAGGAATATAGTCGTTGGTTTCTTCGTGCCAGTTTATGGAGCTGTACTTGAGCGCATCATAATAGGTTTCTTTCGTCTGCTCAATAAGTTTTTCGATACTGATGTATTTTCCGACGATATATCCGGAGCGGTAAAGAAGCAGAAGGGTGAGCAAGCGGCTCATTCTTCCGTTTCCGTCATTGAATGGGTGGATGCTGAGGAAATCAAGCACAAACATTGGAATAATCAGAAGCGGATCGATTTTTTCATCGGAAAGTGCCTCTTCGTATGCTTTGCAGAGATTTTCCACCGCAAAAGGCGTTTCGAAAGCATCGACCGGTTTAAAACGAACCTGTTTTTCACCGTTGATTTCTTCGGTGATTACGTTATCGGAACTTTTATATCGTCCGCCTTCAAGCCCGGTATATTTATAGAGATTTTTGTGAAGCTGAAGAATTATTGAAGGTTTCGGCTGGATATAGTCGTGGTTTTCGTGAATTGTTGCAAGAACGTCGCGGTATCCGGCAATTTCCTGTTCGCTTCTGGTTCTGGGCATTGTTTTTTCGCTGACTATTTTTTTGATTCTGTCATCGGAAGTATAAATGCCTTCGATTTTATTGGAAGCCTCGGTGCTTTGTACCTTTGCAATTTCGAGCAAATGAGTGAGTACATCGGGCTTTGTTTCTATAAAAAGGGTCTGCTCACCTTTATATTCGTGTATTGCGGTAAGAAGTCCCACAATTTCCGGAGTGAGAAGTTTTTGCCATTTGTCTGTGTAATTATAAGTTCTCATTTTTCTTCTCCTTATGAGCTATATTTATCTGAATATAATATAACACCATTTACATCAAATATCAACAACAATTACATCATTCTTATAAAAATGATGTAATTAATCTTTACAATGAAGTAGAATAAACAAAATAGAATTTGCTGCTGTTACTCCGTCGCAAGCAACGCCTTTGGACAGCCACGGCAGAGCTTGACAGGGAAAATCCCTGCGACCCTTGAAAAATGATCGTATATTTTATTACTTTATTGTTCAGAAAACACGGTAAACCTTTAAACAGAACAATGCACTTCGTATTTAAATACGAAGTGCATTGTTTTGTTTAATTTCTCTTTTTTGAATTTATTTCAGGATTCTGAATTTTCCGACAAGGGGAAGTTCCTTTGCTCTTCCGTTAATAACATTGATGATTCCGAGCACGGAAAGCACGAAGGAAACAAGGGGAAGAATAAGCCCGATTATCCAGCCGATTATCGGAATAACCGCAAGAACCGTGCAGGCGATGATGATTATGATATGCAAAATCATAAGTACAAGTCCCTGGTTGGAATGGAACTTTGCAAAGGGAGATTCCTTTGCCGCAAGAATGGGAACA
>JAZNOI010000118.1:0-26554 GCA_045580755.1 Eubacteriales bacterium
TATCAGACCATTTTACATATCAAAAGTTGATACGATTCACCTTGCCGTCGATAGTAATGATGGTGTTTACGTCGATATATGGTGTGGTTGACGGGTATTTCGTATCAAACCACGTCGGCAAAACGTCATTTGCGGCGGTAAATTTTATATATCCGTTTATAATGCTTCTCGGCGCTTTCGGGTTTATGTTCGGAACGGGAGGAAGCGCACTTGTCGCAAAATCTCTTGGAGAAGAACAAAAAGAAAAAGCAAATATGCAGTTTTCTTTGATCGTATATTCTTCGGTGATAACGGGTGCTTTGGTTGCATTATTGGGTATAATCTTTTTGCGTCCGGTCGCAAGCCTTTTGGGAGCGACGGGGCAGATGCTCGACGACTGCGTTTTGTACGGTACGATAATACTGTTGGCGATGCCGTTTTTTATGCTCCAGTATGAGTTTCAGAGCTTTTTTATAGCCGCCGAAAAACCCAAGCTCGGATTATGGGTAACTGTAATATCGGGCGTAACGAATATGTTTTTCGACTGGCTGTTGATCGCAGTTTTGCCGTTTGGACTTGCGGGGGCGGCGATTGCAACGGCGGCAAGTCAGTTCGTCGGCGGGATCATTCCCTTAATATATTTCGTAAGAAGAAACGGCAGTCTGCTTCGCCTGGGCAAAACGATCTTTGATGCAAGAACTCTTGTGAAAACGTGTACGAACGGATCGTCCGAGCTTATGTCAAACTTTTCGATGTCGCTCGTCAGTATGATATATAATTACCAGCTTATTCGATATGCCGAAAACGACGGCATCGCCGCATACGGCGTGCTTATGTACGTAAACTTTGTGTTTTTGGCGATATTTATCGGTTATGCGGTCGGAACGGCGCCCGTTATCAGCTATCATTTCGGAGCAAAGAACCACAATGAGCTGAAAAGCATTCTTAAAAAGAGCACGGTATTATTAAGCGTTTTTTCTGTAATGATGTTTTTGGCGTCCGAGCTTTTGGCATATCCTTTGTCTCTTCTTTTTGTTGGATACGATCAAACCCTTATGGACCTCACGTTGCGCGGTTTCGTTATATATTCATTTTCGTTTTTGTTTGCGGGATTTGCTATATACGGCTCGTCATTCTTTACGGCATTGAACGACGGCTTTACCTCGGCGGCAATATCTTTTTTGAGAACTTTACTGTTCCAGATAGCCGCGGTACTTATTTTGCCTTTGATCATGGGTATAGACGGGATATGGCTGTCAATGGTGGTTGCCGAAATACTCGCGGTGGCGGTTACGGTCGTGTTTATTATTTATAATAAAAAGAAATACAAATACTTGTAAAGAGAGTTTATAATACAATCAAAAGAAAGGATCGTTTGAAATGGAAAACAGAGAATTTCACGTTGACCCCGTACTTTATAAGGGCAGACCTATTGATGAATCGAACAGGCTTGAAAAAGAAATACGCGTTTACGACCTGCTTGATTCTTTAGGAATAGAATACGAAAGGGCAGATCACGATACTGCCGATACGATCGAGGACTGCGAAAAGGTTGAAGAGGTTATCGGAGTTGATATATGCAAGAATCTGTTTTTGTGCAACAGACAGATGACAAAGTTTTATATGCTTATGATGCCGGGCAAAAAGCCTTTTAAGACGAAAGATATATCGGCGCAGATAGGCAGTTCGCGTCTTTCTTTTGCGCCCGCGGATAAGATGCTTGAATATCTTGATATAACACCCGGCTCGGTCAGCATAATGGGACTTGCAAACGATAAAAAGTGCGAAGTACAGCTTCTTCTTGACCGAGAAATTGCCGAGAGCGAGTACGTAAGATGCCACCCCTGCATAAATACGTCGACATTGAAGATCAAAACTAAGGATATTTTGGTAAAATATCTTCCCGCAGTTAAGCATTTGGCGCAAGTGGTCGATCTTTAATACATATCGGAGATAATCAGAGATAATATGAAAAAAACAAATAATGCTCAGCTCGTGCTGATAGCATCAATGGTCGTGTTCGGTACGATCGGACTGTTTGTGAAGAATATACCGTTGAGCTCGGGAGAAATTGCCCTTTACAGAGCGGTTATGGCTGCGATATTTTGCGGCGGATTCTTGATTGTAACAAAACAAAAGATCGATTTCAAAGAGATAAAGAACGAGCTTATACTCTTGCTTATTTCGGGTATGGCTATGGGAATAAACTGGATACTTCTTTTTGAGGCTTATAAGTATACCACAATTTCGATAGCAACCCTCAGCTACTATTTTGCCCCCGTTATCGTAACGGTGGCTTGCCCGTTTTTATTTGGCGAAAAGACGGGCTTTAAACAGTGGCTGTGCTTTGGAATGTCGACGGTAGGCCTTGTTATTATGACGGGGCTCGGAAATACGGGAGAAAAGAACTCTCATTTGACGGGAATTCTTTTCGGACTGGGGGCTGCGGTGTTTTATGCGACCGTTATGCTCATGAACAAGAAAATAAAAAAATGCGCGGGAATACCGAGAGCGTTTTTACAGTTTTTGGCGTCGATAGCAGTCGTTTTTCCCTACGTTATGTTTACCGACGGAATCAATATAGCGTCGCTTAACGTTACAGGGTGGGGATTATTGCTGACTGTAGGCATCGTGCACACGGGTATAACCTACTGTATGTATTTCTCGGCACTTAAAGAACTTCCGGGGCAAAAAGCGGCGATACTCAGTTACATAGACCCGCTCGTTGCCGTTTTGATTTCGTTTTTTGCCGAAGAGGTGATGAGCCCACGCCAGATCATAGGTGGGCTTATTATACTCGGCTTTACGCTCTGGAACGAGCTTCCCGAAAAAAAGGCAAAAGCCTAATTATTTGACCAAAAGGAAATTTGAAATGTTGAAGTACGGAATAATGAGCGTTTCGTCGATAGCTCCGCGTTTTATCGCGGCGGTAAGAGAGGCAAATGCGGGAGAGATCGTCGCTTTGTCGTCGAGAAGCTTAAAAAAAGCGATGGCGACGGCGGCTGAATTAAATATAAAAAAAGCGTACGGAGATCACGACTTGCTTTTAAAGGACAATGACGTCAATGCGGTCTATATATCCTCGATCAATTCCGAGCACTATTCTATGGCAAAAAAAGCGTTGGAGCACGGCAAACACGTCGTGTGCGAAAAGCCTTGCACAACGTCTTTTGAACAGTCGAGGGAGCTTTTTGCACTTGCAAAGGCAAGAGGGCTGTTTTTTATGGAGGCGCAGAAAATGCTGTTTTTGCCTGCTATAAAAGCCGTTGCAGATATTATCAAAGAGGGAAGAATAGGCAAGATCTGTATGATTGAGGCAAATCACAGCTTCCCCGGGGATTATAACGACTGGATGTACGATAAAGAATCGGGAGGAGGCCCCTTGCTTTCAAGCGGAATATACGCCGTTCAGCTTATCGAATATCTGTTCGGAAAGATCGAAGGCGTAAAAGGTGTAAAAAGCAGTATGCCGAACGGAGTTGAATGGCAGTACGTTGTTTCGGGGCAGACGGAAAGCGGAGTGCTGTTTTGTATAAAAAACAGTACGAAATGCGTTCTTGACAACAAAGCCCGAATATACGGCGAAAAAGGTTTTATTGAGATCCCGAATTTTTGGAAGGCGCAGAAAGCTTTGGTATATACCGACGGATCGTCAGAGCCTGTAGTTAAAGAATACCCCGCAAGGTTTGAAATGATGTACGAAGCTCTTCACGTTAAAGAGTGTATAGAAAAAGGGCTTATCACGAGTCCCGTAGTAACCCGGGAGCTGACTTTGTCGGCAATATCCGTTTTGGAAAAAATAATAAAACAATGGTAAAAACATAGAGAGTGTTTGCTCAGCAAACACTCTCTATATTTGTTTATTCTTCAAAAAGTCTTGACCAGTCGAACAATTCTCCGGGGTCGCTCTTTCTTGAACTGTATTCCTCGTGTCCGATTATGTGCTCTCTGTCGTAGCTGATGTTGTTTCTTTCGCATATATCGGAAAGAAGAGCTTTAAGCGATTCGTACTGCGCGTCGGTGTAGCCTATATCCTCTTTTTTGATGGTCTGGTATTCTTCGTAAGAGAGATATGTTTTCATATCGTCGTACGAGCCGATGGCGAGCATTTCGATGCCGATCGAATACTTGTTCATCTTGTTTGTGTATTTTTCATCGTTTGCATACGTGCCCACCCCTGCGTGCCATGCAGATCTGTTTTCGGGAATGAAGCAATAGATCTTTCCGTCGCGGTCGATGATATAATGAGAGCTAACAAATCCGTCCTCGAATATTTTCTTTGCAGCCGCAAGGTCATACGGATTGTTTCTGTCAGCGACAACGTTGCTTGTAAAGTGAATTAGTACGTACTCGGTGTCGAACTCTTTTTCCCACGAATAGTTTTCAAACGGAAGAAGAAAATATTCTTTTGCGAGCTTTGAATAAATATTATTTGGGTCTGTTGTATCGGGCTCGTTTGTTTCCGGTGGTGAAGCCGTCGTATCGTCAACTATATTTTCCGATTCTTCGGGAACTTTGGTTTCGGTAGTGTCGGGCTGCTTGTTTTGCGTACTCTGTTCGGTTTGCTGATCGTCGGACTGACCATTGGCAGTACAGCCGGTAATTATCAATATGCACGCAAGCAAGCAGATAAATGTTATTACGACATTTTTCATATTTGATCCTCCGTTTTGTGTTTTTGTAAGGATCATTATACCACATTACCGTCTGAATTACAATATTTATTTTTGCGGAGTATCAAAACGCGAGACGTACATTTTGACCGGGTTTCCGTTTATATCGGCATCTATTAAGACGGGATTCCCCGTTTCTGCCGACAGATAGAGTTTTACACTTCCGTATTCGCTTTTAAATACTTTTTTGTCTACGTTGACCCCGCCGATCAAGGTGGACTCAGTTGACACAAGATCGCTTTTTTGAAGCTCAAACAGGCGTAGCGATTCTGCCGTAATATTAGTGTTACTTTTGATCGGTATATGTACGCTTCCCACCGAATACGTGAGTTTGCCGTTTGATTTCGTAATGCTGACCCCGTTCATAGTGTCGGGAGAAAGGAAGCTGAGCTTATATTCGCTTTTATCGGATCTTGAAATGTTGATACCGTACTTTTCGCCGTTTACGTCGAGTGTTGCATCGGTGGAAAAGGAATAATTCTGATATGACAAAAAGTCTTTTTCTTTATGCGCGCAAGAAAAAAGACAAAACAATACCGTGATTAAGAATAGTGTGAAAGCGAGTGCTTTTTTGAACATAATACCACATCTCCCGTTTTTGTTTTTTGGTAAATAATATTCTGCAAAAGCGGTTATTATTCACACAATTTGAAGCTGTATAGCTAATTGTAAACGGTTGACAAGGGGGAAAATATATGCTATTCTATTAAAGATAAAAAAGTTATATTTTTACACTTTTTCGGAGGATATAAATATGCAGGCAGTAATCAGTGTAACGGGAAAAGACAATATCGGTATTATCGCAAAAACGAGTAATATGTGCGCGAAATACGGCGTAAACATTGCAGACGTTTCTCAGACGGTTCTTCAGAATTATTTCGTAATGATAATGCTGGTCGACATCGATAAGATAAACGTTCCTTTTACCGAATTCGTTGACATTATGACGGAGCTTGGTAAAGAAAACAATCTTGAGATACATACCATGCACGAAGATATTTTCAATTCGATGCACAGAATCTAATAATGGAGATCAGCTATGCTTAACATTCACGATATACAAGAAACCATAAATATGATACGCGACGAAAACCTTGATATCCGTACGGTTACTATGGGTATTTCGCTTTTCGATTGCGTGAGTGACGATGAAAACAGACTGAACGATAAGATCTACGACAAGATTACGAAGTCTGCCGAAAATCTCGTTTCGGAGTGTGAAAAGATCGAAAAACAGTATGGTATTCCGATCATTAATAAGCGTGTTTCTCTCACGCCCATATCGCTTATAGGCGGCGGAATATCTTCAGACGGTTACGTCAGGATCGCTCATACGCTTGATAAGGCGGCAAAGACTGTCGGAATAAACTTTATCGGCGGTTTTGGTGCTCTGGTTGAAAAGGGAATGACTTTGGGTGCAGCGAACCTTATTGAAGCTATTCCTCAGGCGTTGGCAGAGACCAACCTCGTATGCTCGTCTGTAAACGTTGCTTCCACAAAAGCGGGCATAAACATGGACGCATTGGCGAAAATGGGCCGCATTATTAAGGAAGCGGCATACCTTACGCGCGACAAAGATTCGATAGGTTGTGCAAAGTTCGTCGTTTTTGCAAACGTTCCCCAGGATAACCCCTTTATGGCGGGAGCATTCCACGGCGTAGGCGAAAATGAAAAGGTTATAAACGTCGGCGTTTCGGGTCCCGGAGTTGTTGCAAGCGCAATAAAGAGGGCGGGCAACTGCAGAATAGACCAACTTGCAGAGGTAATAAAAAAGACAGCATTTAAGATCACGAGAGTAGGTCAGCTGGTTGCTCACGAGGCTTCGGCAAGACTGAACGTTCCTTTCGGAATCGTTGACCTTTCTCTTGCCCCCACTCCCGCAGTCGGCGACTCGGTTGCATACATACTCGAGGGTATGGGCCTTGAAAAATGCGGTGCACACGGTACAACGGCGGCTTTGGCTATGCTTAACGACGCTGTAAAGAAGGGCGGTGTTATGGCATCGTCCCACGTAGGCGGTCTTTCGGGCGCATTTATTCCCGTATCCGAGGATGCCGGTATGATAAGCGCGGCTGCAACCGGCGCTTTGACGCTTGAAAAGCTTGAAGCTATGACGGCTGTATGCTCGGTTGGACTTGATATGATCGCAATTCCCGGGGATACTCCGGAAGAGGTTATCTGCGGAATAATTGCAGACGAGATTTCGATCGGCGTTGCAAACACGAAGACGACGGCTGTCAGAGTTATTCCCGCATACGGCAAGAAAGAGGGGGACAGCGTAGTGTTCGGCGGACTTCTCGGAGAAGCTCCCGTAATGCACGTCAATAAACATTCTCCCGCGGTATTTATTAACCGCGGCGGAAGAGTTCCCGCCCCCATTCACAGCCTTAAAAACTAAATATAAACTAAAAAGAACACACGAAATTCGGTGTGTTCTTTTTTTGTTTAATACAACAAGAGAGGGTGTGTGCGCCGCACACACTCTAAAAACAATCCCTCCGTCACGGCATAGCCGTGCCACCTCCCTTTACACAAGAGGAGGCTTTTTGTTACCGGACGGACGAACAAAATAATATAGTTCGATTAAAAGTTTTGGTTGGAGTCAAGAGGGCGCTTTTACAAAAGCGCGCCTCTTGTCAGGGTTCGGGGCGAAGCCCTGACTGTTTGTGCTTCTTTAAAAAAACGCGGAAGCGTTTTTGTTTTGTCGGGGAGAAACCATCTCAAACGCCGAAGTTTTCTCCCCGACACCCCACATCCTTGGCTGGCGAAGATATTATATTATTTGAACCCGTTTATATAAACGGGTCGCCTTTTGACGTTGCCCCCTACGGATGAAGATTATTAAAAATTAAAAGTTTTGGTTGGAGTCAAGAGGGCGCTTTTACAAAAGCGCGCCTTTTGTGGGGTTCGGGGCGAAGCCCTGACTGTTTGTGCTTAGATTGACAGTTTATCTATATTCCGAAAGTTCCGGTCAAGGGATCTTTAAACAACGGAATTTTTGGCGGCAGAAAGGTGAAAGCAATAAACAGAAGTGCGATAACTGCAAATATTATAAACGGTATAAGGGGCTGTTTGCATTTGATCTTTTCAGATTTGAACAGCCTGTTTTCAACGTAAAAAGTCATTGCGGCGGAAATAAAAAATATCGCTATGTTCAGCCAGTCCGGCGATCTTCCGAACACGCCGTTGTAGGTATAAAAAAGAACGGGGATCGTGAGCAGACCAAGCAGGGTGCCGATAAGCTTTACGCACCAGAATGACTGTTCATCTTTGAAGAAAAAGCTTTGGACGACGGCAAAAATAAACAGAGGGAAAAACAAAAGCTTCATGTGTTCCCAGGTGGATTCATTTACCCCCGAAATAAGCGCGGCAAATGCGTTTTTTCCTGTCCACTCGTACAAAAAATGGAGCAGAGTTCCGCCGATAGAGGCAACCGCAAAGCCGAAAAACTGCCACACAGACATTGATCTTTTCATATAAAAACCATCCTATTGTACAATAATTTCTTTTGCTAAAGCATTATATGAGGTATTAAAAAATTGTATTCGGACGAATTTTAATAAAACTTAAACATTTCAAAAACATCACAAAAACATTGACCGTTTATAATACTGCCGTACGGTGAAAAAAACTTAAAAGCGTTTAAAGAAAAAATTTTCAAGTTTAACAAAACTCAAACAATTTTTAAAAGCTTTAAAAACATCGCCAAAATATAATATGCTTGTAAAAACAAGAAAAGGGGTAATACATTATGAACAAAAACGATCAGGAATTTCTCGTTCAGAAGATCCGCACACAGTACACGGAAAAAGAACACACAAACCTTGACGAGCTTAAAGAGCTTGACAGAAAGGTAAAGCGCCCGGCTAACGTATTTGCATACGTGTTCGGCACGATCAGTGCAATAATAATGGGAAGCGGAATGAGCCTTGTAATGACCGACATATCCGAATACGTCGGAATACAGAATCCGATGCTTTACGGTATCGTAATAGGCGTTGCGGGTATGGCTATGGCACTCATCAATTATCCCATATACAAAAGCATTCTCGGCTCGCGCCGTAAGAAATACGCAGAAAAGATCATTGAACTCAGCGACAAGATAATGGAAAAGTAAAATAAATACAGACGGACTGAACGCGGGTAATATCGCTATGTGTATGCTGGCTAAAGTGTTCCTGATGCTTGTGTTCGTATCTATCTTTACACTGATCAGCGTAGCGGCAAAGCAGAAGGCGTGGCTTTCGATCTGCGGAAGCCTCGGCGGTGGTATGCTGCTCTTTATGATGGTATCCATGATTACCCCTCTCGGTTCTACGTTTATAAACGTTATTCTCTGCCTCGCAGGCGGCATCTTGTTTGCTGTCGGTCTTGGTGCTATTAGTAAAGCGGTTTTGAAAAAAACAAGTTTGGTATAATAAATATCCCCCTTTTTAGGGGGATCATTTGTTTATCTTAAAAATAGCGCTGTATAGCGAAGAATATGAGCAAAATACGTTAAAATATTTCAAAAAATCTCGAAACGCAAACAAAACTTTAACAATTTGGTGTTATACTGTATAATGGAATGATCATACGGGAGGTACACTTATGTTTAAGATATTGGTTGTGGAAGACGATAAAGAACTGAATAGGACAGTGTGCTCTTTTTTGAATCAAAGCGGATATGAAGCGACGGGGTGTTTGAACGGAAACGATGCCTACGACGCGCTTTTTGACAATATGTTTGACCTCATAGTTTCGGATATTATGATGCCGGGTATCGACGGTTTTGAGTTTGCAAAAAACGTGCGCGAGCTTAATGAGGATATACCTATACTGTTTATGACGGCGCGCGACGATATTGCATCCAAGCAGAGAGGCTTTAGGATCGGCGTGGACGATTATATGGTAAAGCCGATCGACCTCGACGAGCTGTTTTTACGTATCGGGGCACTTCTGCGCCGTGCAAAGATCGCATCGTCGCGTAAGCTCGAGATCGGCAGATTCGTTATGGATGCCGACGAGCATACCGCATATCTGGGAGATGAAGAAGTATTACTCACCAACCGCGAGTTCAGTATTCTTTATAAGCTGCTGAGCTATCCGAAGAAAACGTTTACGAGAACGCAGCTTATGGATGAATTCTGGGATGCCGATACCGAAACGGCTCCCCGTGCCGTTGACGTATATATGACTAAGCTCCGTTCAAAACTGTCCGATTGCGAAGATTTTGAGATAAAAACCGTTCACGGACTTGGATACAAGGCGGTGATAAAGTGAAGAGCGGAAACCGTATTAAAAGTGTTTTGAAAGGCATCAATCGTTTTTTGGTGTTTTTTATGCCCGTTGCATTCGTAATAACCTGCTGTACAATGCTTTTTGTATCCGTGTTGAGGGATACTTTGGGCATAGAGCTGACCGAAACGGATGTCGGTGCCGCCGCTAAAATAACGTTTTTGAACGTGGTGCTTTTAAGCCTGATAATAATGGTAGTGGACGGTATACGCCGAAAGCTGACGGTTGAACGTCCGGTAAAAAAAATAACGGAAGCGGCGGAAAAGATCATTCAAGGCGATTTTTCCGTCCGTATAAGCCCGCAGAATAAATTCGAGAGTGACAGTACTTTTAACCGCGTTATCGACTGCTTTAATAAAATGGCAGAAGAGCTTGGCAGTGTGGAGACTTTGCGTACCGATTTTATTGCAAACGTATCGCACGAAATGAAGACGCCTCTCAGCGTTATGCAGAACTACGGAACTCTTCTTCAAGCTCCGGATCTAAGTGAAGAAAAGCGCTTAGAGTATGCAAAAGGGGTTACAGACGCATCACGCCGTCTGGCTGATATGATGACGAATATATTGAAGCTTAACCGCCTTGAAAATCAGCAGATCTACCCCAAGACAGTTGAATTTGATTTAGGCGAGCAGCTTTGCGAGTGTCTTTTGCAGTATGAAAACGTATGGGAAAACGCAAATATAGAGATTGAAACCGACATTGCCGACGATATAAAAGTAAAGGCAGACTCCGAGCTTCTCAGTCACGTTTGGAACAACCTTTTTTCGAACGCTTTTAAATTTACGCCGTCGGGGGGCAGGGTTAAAGTATCGCTTGAAGCGACCGAACGCCATGCAATCGTAAAAGTGGCGGACACCGGTTGCGGTATGACATCCGAAGTCGGCGCACACATTTTTGAAAAGTTTTATCAGGGAGATACGTCTCGTTCCGTTCAGGGAAACGGACTTGGACTCGCGCTTGTAAAAAGAGTAATTGACATAATGCAGGGCGAGATAAGTGTTGAAAGCGCAGTCGGAAAGGGAACTACTTTTACCGTGAAAATACGGAGGTATTGATATGGATTGGAAGAAAATCGGAAAGGCTTTGCTTTTTCCGCATATCGCCGTTATGATAATCCTTCTTCCGATCGCAACGTCGTTTCTCGTTTATTCGATGGTGGTTTTGGGAACTGAATCTGTTTATGCCATAGCTTCATACGTACTTGCTTCCTATACTTTGACGGTGTGGTGTGTAAAAATACCGTATTTGATTAAGTTTTTTAAGACTTTTAAAAATGAAAACAAGTACGCGCGTATATGGCAAGACGATACGAGACTTAGGGTAAACGTGTCGCTGTACGGAACGCTTATGTGGAATACGGCTTATGCGTTTTTGCAGTTTGGAATGGGATACCGGCACAATACGTTCTGGTTTTATTCTTTGGGGTGTTATTATGCCTTGCTTGCCGTTATGAGATTTTTTTTGGTGCGCCACAGCGGCAAACATAAGCCCGGAGAAAAAATGTTGGATGAGCTTCGTAAATACAGAGCTTGCGGCATTATTCTTCTCGTTATGAATCTGGCACTCGCATTGATGATATTCTTTATGGTATATTGGAACAGAACGTTCAATCATCACGAGATCACTACGATAGCATTGGCGGCATATACTTTTACATCGTTTACTTTTGCTATCATAAACGTGGTTAAATACAGGAAATATAACAGTCCCGTTTTTTCGGCGTCAAAAGCGATCAGCTTTGCTTCGGCGTGCGTGTCGATGTTGACGCTTGAGTCAACTATGCTGACGACGTTTGGAAAAGGCACTATGACTTTAACGGAGCGCCGTATTATGCTCGGTGCATCGGGCGGGGGTATATCCGCTTTTATTATCGCCATGGCTGTTTATATGATCATAAAAGGTACAAAAAGAATCAAGCTGTTAAAGACGGCGAAGGAGTAAATTAATGGAGAACAAAGAGACTTTTAACTATACTTATTCTGCGAAGGAGCAGGCGGAGATCAAGGCTATTAGGAAAAAATATTCCGCCCCCGATAGATCTGAGGATAAAATGACGCAGCTCCGCCGACTTGACGCGTCCGTAACGCAAAAAGCAACCGTGGCAGCACTTGTCTTCGGCATAATCGGTGCTATTGTTATGGGTACGGGTATGAGCCTTGCGATGACCGAGATTGGAGATATACTTGGGCTTGGCGGAGGAACGTCGATGGCGGTCGGGATTGCAATCGGAGTTGTGGGCATAATTCTCGTTTCGGTTGCATATCCGATCTATAATTCTATTGTGAAGAAAGAGCGTAAAAAGATTGCCCCCGAGATCATAAGATTGACAGATGAACTTATGAAATGAAGAATATACAAAAAACGAAGCATGACCGCTTCGTTTTTGTTTTTTTATAAGCGGGGCGCCTTTTGACGTCGCCCCCTACAAGCGAAGATGTTTTATTTGTTGAAAATGAATGTATAAACGGGACGTCGAAGGCGCCGTCCCCTACGGATGAAGATTATTAAATATTAAAAGTTTTGGTTGGAGTCAAGAGGGCGCTTTTACAAAAGCGCGCCTTTTGTGGGGTTCGGGGCGAAGCCCTGACTGTTTGTGCTTCTTTAAAAAAACGCGGCAGCGTATTGGTTTTTTTTAAAAACGGGACGACGAAGGCGCCGTCCCCTACCATAGAAGTTTTTTTATTTGTAGAAATCGAATGAATAAACGGGTCGCCTTTTGACGTCGCCCCCTGCTGTTTTGGGGCATATAAAAAAGGATATTGCACGTGTGGTGCAATATCCTTTTTACAAGTTACGCATCAAGCTGAAGGTCGAAATAGGGGTACCATTTGCCGTCGATCTTGAGAACGACTATTTCATCTTCAACGGTATCGGATTTTTCCGAACCTTTGATTTTGAGTTCATACTCGATCTCATACGCAGCCGAAATTCTTTTGGGATCTATGTCGAACAGTTCGTCATATTCTTCCTTGAGGTCATCAAGGTCGTCTTTGTCGAATCTTTCTTTTTTGAGGACGGTATATGTGATGCTTATGTCGTCTCCGAACTGTTCAAACATTTCTTCAGACAGCATTTCTATATTTTCGGAGAAACTTTCTTTATCCATGCCGTATTCTTCGACAGCTTCCCAGCATTCTTCGGGAGCTAAGTTGTCGATATCGCCTTCACCGAAAAGCAGATCAACCTGTAGATCTAATGCTTCGGTGCAATCTCCGTCAAGAATAGGAGGAAGAAGGAAGAAAAGTGCGCATCCGATAGCGATCAAGGCAACGATTATTACAGAAAGAGTAATGATCAATCCTTTTTTGCCCTTTTTCTTTTTGGGTGTTTCTGCCACGGGCTGTGCGGGAATATAGACGGGAACCGGAGCTGCGGGCGCTGCCGCAGGTGTATCTATGGGTGCTATCGGCTGTTCCGGTATAACGGGAGCAATAGGAGCTATGGGTTCTGACGGTATAACGGGAGTTACGGGAGCAGCCACAGGTGTTTCTGTGGGAGTTGCCGGCTGTTCCGGTACAACGGGAGCTACGGGAATTTCGTTAATAATAGGTGTTTGAACAGGTTGCTGAACAGGCGGCTGGACGGGAGTCTGGGGAACTTCAAAAATGCTCTTTGTTCCGCATTTTTTACAGAAGCGGTCACTGTCTGCCATCATGTTGCCGCAATTTGTGCAAAATTTGCTCATGATCTTTCCTCCGAAACAATAATTATTACGTAACAATTATATCACAGCCCAAAGCATGTGTCAATAAATGAATAAAAAACAAAAACCTTGCAGTTTTTTGAACTGCAAGGTTTTTGTTTAGTCTAGTAACTCTATTCCAGCACTATAGTTTACTAACATAGGACCTAATGTATTGTCGTCGCCCGGGTACCATTTACCGTCAATATTAATAAGCCAAAGCTCATCGTAAGTTCCGACAAATGTATCATCTTCACCTTTTACGGTTATTTCCAAATCAACAATAACGGCTTTTTTAATGGTTTTTCTGGTGATTGAAAAGTCATCATTATACACTTCTTTAAGCTTTTTTAGTTTTTTTTCACTGACTTCTTTTTCTTTTGTAACCTTGTATGAAATTTTATAGTTTTCGCCTACTTCATCTTCAAAACCTTTTTTAATATGTTCTGAATAATCTTGATCTTCAAAAAGCTCAATAACATCATCTATGTCCATATCGCGCTCGTCTTCAAAATTATCCCAATATTCTTCAGGGGCAAGGGATTCAAGTTTTTCAGTTTTTCCGTGCATAGCAACATCCATGAAGTTGTCGATGGCGGACTTGTAAGATGACGATTCGCTAAAGATGATTGTTACTACCAAGAGAATAACGAGAGCAGCAACGATAGCAGCGATACCGAGATATTTCTTCGGAATCTTGTTGAAATCGGGAAGCTGAATTCCTGTCTTCTTGGGTGCCTGTACGGGAACGTTTCTTGCTCCGCAGTTCTGGCAAATGATGTCTGCGTCGTTCATGGGAGCGCCGCAATTTATACAGTTCTTCATAAAATAAATCCTCCATAGATTTTATGATATATAATAATCTACTTAGATAATAGCACCTTAATACTCTTTTGTCAATAATCTAGAAGTGGAGTAATGAAATGTTATGTGTTATGACTTACCACTGGTTTTTGTGCAGTAGTGTATTGCCAAAACCTGTAGAAAAACAAAAAACCTTGCAGTTTTTTGAACTGCAAGGTTTTAATGTTTTTGATTACATCATGCCCATTCCGAGAGAGCCGTATTCGGTTGTGGGATACCACTTACCATCGATCTGAACGAGGAAGCAATCTTCCAATTCATCTTCCATTTCGTCTTCGGAACCTTTGATTGTGATTTCGAGGTCAACTACAACAGCCTTTGTGATAGACTTTCTGGGAATGTCGTATCTGTCGTTGAGTTCTTCTCTGAGATCCTTAAGCTTCTTTTCGCTGAGTTCTTTTTCTTTTGTGATCTTGTAGGAAACCTTGTAGTTTTCGCCTACTTCGTCTTCGTAGCGTTCTTTGATTTCGTCAGCGATATCTTCGTCTTCAGCATCTTCGATGATTTCATCGATATCCATATCGTACTCGTCTTCGTAGAATTCCCAATATTCTTTAGGAGCGAGTTTTTCAATTTTTTCTACCTTGCCGTAGTACATTATGTCGAAGTAGTTATCGATAGCGGACTTGTAAGATGACGATGCGCTAAAGATGATGGTTACTACCAAGATAATGATGAGAGCAGCAGCAACGATAGCAGCGATACCGAGGTATTTCTTCGGGATCTTGTTGAAATCGGGAAGCTGAATGCCTGTTTTCTTGGGTGCCTGTACGGGAACGTTTCTTGCTCCGCAGTTCTGGCAAATGATGTCTGCGTCGTTCATGGGAGCGCCGCAATTTACGCAATTTTTCATAAAATAAATCCTCCATAGATTTTATGATATAAAATTATCTACTTAGATAATATCACTTTAAATTCCTTTTGTCAACAATTTAGCGCGTTACTTTTGCAAAATACGGCTTTTTGTACACTTTACCGACATCATTCTTCGGTAAATCTGTTTATTAATATGCAAACACCGAAAACAACAGCCGAATACAACATTGTATAGGCAATGTAAACGGGATTGAATACCGAACACAAATAATAATATGTGGGGAAAACGAGCTGTAGGAGTTTTACGTTTGCAAGGTCGAAAAATATGGGTGATACGACCAGCGCGATCATAATGATAAACGGTGTTATCTGACCGGTGACAGCCGCTTTTTTCGTTAAGGTGCCGACAAGCGAACAAAACGCCGTAACCGCAATAACAAACGCCAGAGCGGAAATTATCTCCCATAGAACCGAAGTAAACAGCCCCGAAAGAGCCAGGGCAACAATGATAATTACCGCAGAATCAAAGGCTGCCGATGCTATTGTAGCAATGCCGGGATAGAGCTGTTTGCGGGGGGATAACCAGTCGTAAACTCTGTTTTCTCTGTCCGACTGATGATACATGACCGCGGCGAGACCGCAGAGCAAAACAGCCAGGGAGAGAATGCCGCGCAAAGGGGCGGTCAGATAGTTCTCGTTTTCGGAAACGTTCGAGCCGTCGAGCTGTTCGAGAACAACGAGGTTTCCGCCGCCGATCGCGTTATCATAGCCTTCGGTTATCTCCTTTTCGGATATCTCTCCGCTTTCGAACACTTCGGTGGTCATAAAGTTTTTAAAGATCGCTTTCGAAATATAGGGGAACAAAACGCCGCTCAGCCTTTCGCGTGCGAGCTTTAACGATATGCTATCCTCTTTTTCAACCGATCTCACGACCGTTTCATTCATATTCAATGCGAATGACGTTATTCTTGAATCAATATCGGCAGGGAATATCCACGCGGCGTGCGCGCTGCCGAGCCCAACGGTTTCTTCTGCTTCTTCAACAGAATCGCATTTAATAAATCTTATCATACTGTCGGATTCCAAAAGGGTGTCAATTATCTCGTTCGAGGTCTTGCACTTGCTGTCCTCTTCGGCAAGCAGAACAGTAACAACGCCGCTCTCTTCGCGGGTGAAAAGAACCATAGAAAGAGTGAGGAGGGGGATCAAACAGAGGATAAGAATAAAGCTCGGCTTTTTTATCAGCCTTTTGTTGAGCAAGAATGCTCGGTAAATATACGTTTTAATTTTATTCAGCAATTTCATTTTCTATCACCTGCATTTCTTAGGCGGCGAGCAAAAACGGCTGTGCCGAAAAATAAAACGAAATATATTATTACTCCGAAAAATGAAAATGACGTAAGCGTGTGCGACATAGTTTGGCGCATATACGATACGCCTACCCCCGTCGGCAAAAATGCCGCCGCTTTTTGAACGGTCTCAGGGAAAAAGTAGGAAGGATAAAGACAACCGCATACGTATCCCGTTCCGATAGCAAACACGAACTGCGTAAGAACGACGCTGACCGTACCGTTTATAAGCTCGTGGAACAAGAACTGCAGGGATGTTATCATCAAAAGCACGGGTATGATCTTTACAACGTACATAACGTAATCGGATACGTACTTGTAGTCGAGCTCTTCTATTCCCGTGTTAACGTACTGCGTAGCAATACCTGCGATCACCGTTATGAGCATAACGGTGAAAAGGGTGATCAAGAAAAACACCGAGTATTCGGACAGAGTTTGAGTAAATACCGACTGTCCTTTTGACGAGAGCAGTTTTTCGAGTGAACGGTCTTTTTTTGACAGTACCGAGTTGCACGAAATGCCCCAAAGAAGCAAAAATATCATTACGCCGCCGCACACAAAATAACCGCCTTCAGAAAGGCCGTCGCTTATTCCTAAGTTTTCAATATCGATCGACTCGTTTCTGTTCAGTACCGAGGAAATATATTTTGCGTTTAAGTTTACGATATTCTCGTGGTAGTTCTCGTTTTTTCCATGTTCTTTAGAAAGTCTTTGCAGACCGTAAATGCCTTTTTGAGACTCGGAAACGGTGTCGGAAATGTTTTGCGCCATCTCGTTTACGAGCAGAGTTCCGAAGTTCGTAGGACTGTTGTTTGAAACGTAGGCGACGGGCTTGTTTTCCATTCTTATAACGGATCTGACAAAGTCAGGCGGAATTCTGACGTAGCCTGCGATCTCTCCGTCTTTTAACATTTTTTTCGCTTCGTCTTCGCTTTCGATCGTTATCATATCGATCGAAAAACGGGAAGTGTCAAGATTTTGTATGGCGGTAATACCGATATCGAGGTTAGTGTCGGAAAGGTCTCCGCAGATACCGAGGGTGAATTTTTGTTTATCTTCTTCATTCGTGCTGTTGTTTATTATCAATACACACGACAGGGCTATGCAAACAATGAGCAAAACGGTAACCGCAAGGATCGACGGATAAAGCTTTGAGGCTCTTTTTATCTGCGCGCCGAAGTATTTGGTCGTTTTCATTACAGACTGCCCACCAATCTGTGAACGTTTCCGTCGTAATCGTATTTTTCCAAAACGCCGTTTTTCATTATATATATATCGTCGCACATTTCGAGCTCGCCCGCATCATGCGTGGCGAGGAGTATTATGCCGCCCTTCGATTTGAAGTTTTTAAGATATATCGAAATGCGTTCCTTGCAAATGAGGTCGAGCGCCGCCGAGGGCTCGTCGAGCAAAAGTATCTCGGGATCGTGTGCGACGGCACAGCCTATAGCGAGTCTTTTTTTCATACCGCCCGACATTCTGCTGACACGAACCTTCAAAAATTTGTCGATGCCGAGTATGCCGAGGATACCGTCGGACAGCTCTTTTTCGATCTGTTCGGGTTCATACCAGAGGAGCAGATTGTCGTATGCGCTGAGTTCTTCAAAAAGCGGCGTGCCCTGGGGAACGTAGCCCACCTTTTTCGCTCTCAGCTTTTTGTCTTTTAAAAGGTCGTTCCCGTCATACGAAAAACTGCCGCCGTCCTGCTTGTTTACGCCTGCAAGTATGCTGAAAAGGGTAGACTTTCCGCAACCGTTTTTGCCGAGTATGCCGATACATTTACCGCTTTCGGTCTTCATATCTATGGAAGTCAGTACCTCTTTTTTTCCGTATTTCTTTTTTATACCTTTGAGTTCAATAAACATAATACGTCCTTTCGGGATCAAAACTCCGACTGAGCCGACAAAGGCGTCAGCAAGTAAGCAGTTAAGCGCTTATTTGAGACGCCGTTGTTTTTTGGATAATCAGTTAACGTTTTGGAATAATTCGGTTATAAGTTCCGACGGAACTCCTGCTTCCTCGAGAGAAGACAAGATTCCCAATATCTTAAACGGAGCGATAATGGATTCTATTTCGTCTGACGTGACCGCATCTTTCGGAACTTCCACGTCCTCGGGAGTTTTCGTGCTTCCGGTCGTTGTGAACTTCAAGAATTCTTTATCGTTTGATAATACTCTAAGAACCACTTTGCCGTTCTTGTCGGACTGTGCGAAATCAAGTTCGACTTTTAAGCTTGTAAGCAGATCGATAAGTTTTTCGTCAACGCCTTCATTCTCGAGGAGGGGCGCAACGATAGACGACATAATGGACTTGTTCGGATTGATCTCAACTTTGCATTTGATAAAGCCTTTTTCGAGTTCTTTCAGATCGAGGTCTTTGATAACAACTTCGGCAACGTTTGCCTTGTTGACTTTAAGCTCGTATTCGCCGTTGAATTTATCGTTGGACGCAACTCCGTCGCCCGAAAGCTCCACTGCGTATTCGGCATCGGAAATAATGAGGTCGAAAGCACTCTTTTTGCCGTTTTCTGCCGCGGTATAAGATATAAGTCCTTCTTCGCCCATATCGATCTCAAAGCCGATGATCTTGCCTGCTTCGTTTATCCATGTGGAGTATTTGAACTTTGTAAATTCATCTTCTTCAAATTCGATAGAATCATCTATGTCAGGGAAGAGCTTTTTCAAATCTTTATCTTTTTTCGCTTCTTTTGAAAGCTCGGAGACTATTTTGTTAAACAGCTTTTCGTCGACTTCTACCGTGTATTTGTCGCACTTGACGTTGATGCCGTTGACCTTAACGGTATCGGACTCTTTCTCGACTTCGCTTATATTCTCAATGAGTATTGACGAATAACGCTTAATCATTTCTTTTGCGGTTTTTGCATCGGGGAGGTTCTTCGTAACGTCTGCTAACTCAGCTTCATCGAGATCGGTCGGAGTCATCAAATGTTTGGTGAACATTTCGTTTATTTTGACGTAGGTTGCTTTATCCGTGGCTACCACGTCTCCGGAAATGATATCGACACCGTTTAATGAAAGAGCAAAACCGACAGAAGTGTTTTTGCCTTTTATGTTGTTTTCAATAGAGATGCTGACAGAGTCTAACCAGTCGATATCGGTTTCTATATACGATCCGATAAGGGATGTTGCTTCGTCGGAAATGTCGATAGTCATTTCTCCCGATGCCGCGCTGTCGGCGCCAAGGGATTTAAGATAAATATCATAGTTTTTCTCAAATTCATCGGCAAATTCGTTTGCTGAGTTTTGATAAACCGTCTTGATATAATCGTCGTCGGACGAGAACATCTTGTTGAAGAAGTTTGCTATATATGAGAAGTTAAGTGCAACTATGAGAACTATTGCGGCAACAACGGCGGTAATACAGCTCCATAAAATGATCTTGCCTTTTTTTGAGCCCTTTTTCTTTGTTTTTGGGGGTTCTTCCGTCTGTGTTTCCGTAACCGCCGGAACCGGTGTTGATACTGCCGATACGGGTTCGGTCGGGTTTTCAACCGCGTGAGAAGTCTCTGTTACCGCAGAAGGTGTAGTGATCGGTTCTTTTTTAAGAGCAGAGGGCTGCTCGGTAACGGGCGTTCCGCAACGGGGACAAAATTTTTCGTTGTTTTCAATATTGGTTCCGCAATTTGAACAAAGCATAATTAAACTCCTTTCGTCTATATACGTTGTAAATTGATCTTCATTTTATTCCACCCGGGTGGACACTATATATTTAGTATAACAATAATATATCAATATGTCAAGAATCGACCGAACAGCACAAACACCGAAAGGAAAGAATGTTGACAATCGCCCTGTTTTATTTATAATTATTATTGGATGACATAAAAATATTTGGAGGGTCAATATGAAACAAAAGATCACGAGACTGCCGGCTGTTCCGCTTATAACTCACGACCCGTTTTTCTCTATATGGGATTGCGGTTATACTCCGACTTCGGGCGATATGCGCCATTGGACGGGGGCAGAAAAAAGATTGCGCGGAAACGTAACCGTTGACGGTTTTACAATGCGTTTTCTCGGAGTTGGCGGCAAGCCGTCCATGACGAGAACTGCCGTGGATATAACTCCGCTTTCGACGGTTTACACATACGAGGGTAAGGGTATCGCTATGAAGGTGAAGTATACGTCCCCCCTTTTGCTCGACGACCTTGACGTACTTTCGACCCCGATAACCTATATTGATTTTGAGGTTGAGTCGACCGACGGGGCTGAGCACGACGTGAAGATCAACCTTCTCGGAATGGACAACATCGTTTATTCGGGAGAGAAGGCTCCGAAAATGCGGTGCGATTCGTTTTCCGACGGCGTGCTGAGCTATTCGTATCTCGGGCAGATGAAGCAGAACCCTTTGAGCGGCTCGGGAGATCATTTGACGATCGACTGGGGCTATCTGTTCTTTGCGACGTCTGACGGAAAGACCGACAATAACCCCGATGCGATAACGCATTCCATACGTTATTTTAAACACGCAAAAACGCCCTTTAGCTCCGGAGTTATGGTCGGATATGACGACGTAGCGTCGATCAACTATTTTGGAAGTATACTGCCCGCATATTATGCAAGAAACGGCAAGAATATCGTGGAAGCATTCCGTTCATTTTATGAAAACGAAGCTGATATAAAGAAACGCTGTGCGCTGTTTGACGAGAAACTTCTGAAAGAGGCGTATGAAATAGGGGGAGACGACTATTCACTTATCGTTTGTGCATCCTACCGCCAGAGCATTGCGGCGCATAAGTTGGTTGCCGACAGAAACGGAGATATACTGTTTATTTCAAAAGAAAACGACTCGAACGGTTGCGGAGCGACTACTGACGTAAGCTATCCGTCGGTTCCGCTGTTTTTGCTGTATAACCCCGAACTTGTACGCGGAATGCTTCGTCCTATATTTAAGTTTGCGCGCATGCCCGTATGGACGCACGACTTTGCTCCCCACGACGTAGGAAGATACCCCGTGTTGAACGGACAGGTATACGGCGCATACCTGCGTTCAAAAGAATACGGCCAGGGAGATACGGTTGCGCCTTATTACCTCTATCCGAACACCGTGGATGCCTATAAAATGGAAAAACAAATGCCCGTTGAAGAATGCGGAAATATGCTCTTAATGGTGTACAGTGTATGTTCTGCCGACGGAAACTACGATATGGCAAAAGAGAATTCGGACCTTTTGGACAAGTGGAGCAGATATTTGCTGGAATACGGTGAAGATCCCGGTGAACAGCTGTGCACCGACGATTTTGCAGGTCATCTTTCAAGAAACGTGAACCTTTCCGCAAAAGCATTTATGGGAATAGCCGCATACAGCAAGATCCTCGAGGCTCTCGGTGACAAAGAAAAGTCCGATAATATGTGGAAAGAAGCGCAAAGAATGGCTGAAAGCTGGCTGGAACGCTCTGATATGGGCGGATATACGGCTTTGACCTTTGATAAAGAGGGTTGGAGCATGAAGTATAATCTCGTTTGGGATAAGCTGTATGGCTGGAAACTGCTCTCCGACGAGTTTTATGAAAAAGAACTTGCAAGCTACATGCCGCGCATAAACGAGTTCGGTCTGCCTTTGGATTCGAGAGCGAGTTATACAAAGTCCGACTGGACGATGTGGATCGCTTCAATGACAGACGACAGAAAGGTATTTGACGCACTCTGCGCTCCTATGGCGAAGTATCTCCGCGAGCGCCGTTCAGCAGTTCCTTTCGGCGACTTTTACGATACTGTTGAGGGTGTTTATGAACAATTTGTCGGCAGAAGTGTGCAGGGCGGAATCTTTATGCCGATGCTTGTGAAAAAATACAATAATAAGTGATCTTAGTTTTTTCAAAACAAGACCGTGTCGTAAAAACAGATCCGGTCTTGTTTTTTTGTGTTTGTTGATTTTTTTGATCTGCTGTGATATATTATCGGTAGAAGAGTAAAAAGATGAAGGGAGGAGGCTCTGTGTCATGATAAACAAAGCATATCTTGAAATAACGAATATATGTAATTTATCTTGTTCTTTTTGTCATAAAACAAAGCGAAAACAGAGAATGATCAGCGAAGACGAATTTGACGTTTTGTCCGATAAGTTAAAGGGCAGAGTAAAATATTTGTATTTTCACCTTATGGGTGAGCCGACCGTTCATCCGAAATTGCCGAATTTCATAAGGACTGCAAAAAATAAAGGATTTTTGCCTATAATCACCACAAACGGTACACTTTTGGGTAAAAAACGGGATGAAATCTTGAGTGTTCCCCTACATAAGATAAGTGTATCTTTACACGCGCCGTCGGCGAACAAGGCGTTTTCATCGCCGACATACCTCGACGATTGCATAAGCTTTGCAAAGGTGGCGGCAGAAAGAAACGTGTATATCGCGTTTCGGCTGTGGAATATAGGCTCAGAAGAAGAAAAAGAGAACGGGGCAATACTGGAAAAATTGCAATCGGAATTTCCGGGCGAATGGGCAGATGCACGCACTAAAAACGTAAAAAAGATTGCAGAAAGAATATATATCGAATTTGCCGAAAGGTTTGATTGGCCCGATATTAAGCTTGAAGAATGTTCAATTGAAACGGATATGTTTTGTTACGGACTTCGCGATCAGATCGGAATACTGTGCGACGGTACCGTCGTTCCGTGCTGTCTCGATGCAGACGGTGAGGTTGCGCTTGGAAATTTGTTTGACGAAAGCTTTGATCGGATCATTGCTTCGCCGAGAGCAAAAGCTATATACGACGGATTTAGCCGCCGCCGTGCCGTTGAGCCTCTTTGCCGTAAGTGCGGATACGCAAAACGATTTAGCAAATAGAATAAAGTGATAAAAAAAGACGCGTCAAAACGGAGTATTCCGTGCCGACGTGTCTTTTTTGTGTTATTCAGATTATAAAGTGTTGATAGCGCGGGGAACAACGCCTTTGGGGATCGGGCACTTGTATCCGTCGGGACCAACGCACTCTTGGTGTTCGGCTTTAGCTTTTTCAACCAACTCGGGGTTTTGCAAAAGCTCTATTCCCGAAGCGGCAAGGACTTTTGCGGCAAAAAGCATTGATTTGTTGGCGGTAGACGTTTTGCCGAACGAGGTTTTTTGCCACGAGTGTCCGGGAATTCCGGTGGGGTAGGTAGATGTCTGGATCTGAGCTGTGGGGCATACCCAGCTTACGTCGTTTACATCTGACGAACCAAAGCTTTGAACGTCTGTTCCGTTATAGGGCTCGATGTCATATTTTAGAGGCGTGTGGGGGTTGGCATCTTTAAATTGTGCAAGTGCTTTTTGCGCAAATTCCGATGCAAATGCGAGTTCTTCTTCGGTGGGAACGGGAGCACCTATTTCGTGCATTTTGTTGTTAAGAATATTGATCAATGTGTGATTGGTAATAGTGTTAGAGCAAGCTTTTATAAAATCTTTTGTTACTGTAGTTCCGGTCATAAGAGCTGCACCGTCAGCGATATTATCGACTCTTTCGCGGAGCTCTGCGAGGTCTGAAATGTTGGCACTTCTTATGAGATATAGAACTTCGGCATGGCTTTGTACAACGTTGGGGGAGAAACCGCCTGTGTTGGTGATTGCATAATGAATACGTGCAGTTTGCGGCATGTGTTCGCGCAAGAAGTTTACACCTACATTCATGAGTTCAAGGGCGTCGAGTGCACTCCTTCCAAGGTGGGGCTGAGTGCCTGCATGGGCGGAAATACCGTCAAATTTATACATGATCTGGCAGTTTGCAAGGGAGCGGTTGGTGTTTGCACGATTAATGGACTGGGGATGCCACGTAAAAGCCGCATCTACTCCGTCAAATACACCGTCGCGCGCCATAAAGGTCTTGCCCGAGCCGCCTTCTTCTCCTGGGCAACCGAAAAAGATTACAGTTCCGCTGCATTTTGTTTCTTCGATATATCTTTTTACCGCGATTGCCGCACCGAGAGAACCCGCGCCGAGAAGGTGGTGTCCGCAACCGTGCCCGTTTCCGCAGACGTTGGAAGTCTTCTCGAACTTTCCTGCTTCTTGATACAGTCCCGACAAAGCATCGTATTCACCCAAAAAAGCGATAACGGGCTTGCCTTGACCGAAAGTTCCCGAGAAAGCTGTGGAAATATCGGCTAAGTTTTCCTTTACATCAAAACCTTCTTCGCGAAGTGTTTTGCATAAAAAAGCTGCCGATTTTGTTTCGGAAAATGCCGTTTCGGGGTTTTTCCACAAAAAGTCGGATACCTCGATGAGCTTATCTTGTATCTCGTCGATGACCGACACGCAGTTGTTATTCATATTCAATCTCCCTGTTATGTAAACGATAGTACACTTATTATTATATACATAATGGAAATATTGTCAATTTGATAGAAAATATTTTTAATAAACAAAAACCTTTTGCCTACTTATAATGTGAGGTGGCAAAGTGAATATTTCACCGGTATGGGGCGACGTCAAAAGGCGGTCCGCTAAAAAAAACAAAAACGCTGACGCGTTTTTTTAAAGAGCACAAACAGTCAGGGCTTCGCCCCGAACCCCACAAAAGGCGCGCTTTTGTAAAAGCGCCCTCTTGACTCCAACCAAAACTTTTAATCGGGAATATAATAAAGGACTGTACAAGATGGCTTGCACAGACCCGGAGTTTGAAAGTTTCTTTGCCTACTTTCGATTGAGAAAGTGTTGGGGAAATAAAGGACTGTATAAGATGGCTTATACAGTCCCATAGTTTGAAAGTTTCTTTGCCTACTTTCTTTTCAAAGAAAGTAGGTTAGTTTCTGCCCCAGATGCAATCTTCAGCGAACTCTTCAGCGATAACGCCTTCGGGTCTGCCGGTTGCTTTGGATTCGGTAAGGATACGTTCTACAGTGTTGTAGATGTTGTAAACCTTTTTAAGAACTTCTTCTTCATTGTAGTTGCCTGCGGCTTCGCCTGCAGCGTTGATTACGCCGCCTGCATTAATGATGAAGTCGGGAGCATAGGCGATGCCTCTTGCTTTGAGGGCTTCACCGGAAGCGAGGTCGAGGATAACGTTGTTAGCCGCACCTGCGATAGCTTTACAGTTGAAGTTAGGAATAGTTGTGGGGTTAACGATAGCACCCATAGCACAAGGAGCGAGGATATCGCATTCCTGAGAGAGGATCTTGTCTGCGGGAACGATCTCAGCACCGAACTTATCGCGGAGCTCTTCGAGGGGAGCCATATTGTTACGGTTAGAAACGTAGAGTTTTGCGCCCTCTTTTGCGAGGTGGTGGCAGAGGTCGAAGCCAACTTTACCGATACCCTGAACAGCGATCTTCATACCGTTGAGGTTATCAGTGCCGAACACAACTTTTGCGGTAGCCTTGATACCCTGCCATGTACCGATAGCGGTATAGGGGGAGGGGTCGCCGCTGATATGGGGGAGACCGCAGATATACTTGGTCTTTCTTGCCATAATGAGAGCATCATCACAGTCTGTATTAACGTCTTCAGCTGTGATATAGCAGCCGCCGAGAGCGTTTACAGCTTCAGCAAATGCTTCGAACATAGCTTCAGTCTTCTGGGAGGGGTCAGCAATAATAACGCCCTTACCGCCGCCGAAATCAAGACCTGCAGCGGCATTCTTGTGAGACATACCGCGGGAGAGACGGAGAACGTCAAAGAGAGCATCGTCGCTGGATGCGTAAGGATAGAGACGGCAACCGCCGATAGCAGGGCCTCTTACAGTGTTATGAACTGCGATAATAGCGCGAAGGCCTGCTTTTTCGTTGTTTACGAACAATACTTTTTCGTGTCCGCGTTCAACCATGGTTTCCATAAGTTTCATTGGAATCACCTCGTAGAAAAAATTAAATCATATCAAAGGTATGGAAAAATTAAGCCAAATACAAGTGGGGGTGAAAAGCCTCAAGAGTTTCCGTTTTCTCCCATACAAAAAATATGCAAATATTCTATCACAACTTTTTTT